>CALCEX010000169.1 GCA_937900325.1 uncultured Clostridia bacterium
GCGGCCTGCGGGACGCGGTTTCAAAAAAGAAGCTTAAGGAGCGTTCAGAGGCGCGCAGCGAGCTTATAAGCCTGCTATCGGAGCTCATGCGGCCCGAAAAGCCGTTTCTCGAAGGAGAGAACAAGGCCGTTATAATGGTGGTCGGCGTGAACGGCGTGGGCAAGACCACCTCCCTGGGCAAGATAGCCGCGTATTATAAAAAGCAGGGCAAAGACGTAGTGCTTGCGGCGGCGGATACCTTCCGCGCAGCCGCTGCCGAGCAGCTCACCGTATGGGCCGAGCGCGCCGGCGTACCGATAATAAAGCACGGCGAGGGTGCGGATCCGGCGGCGGTAGTGTTCGACGCGGCGGCTTCATTCAAGGCGCGAAATCGGGATATGCTGCTCTGCGACACGGCGGGCAGGCTGCACAACAAGAAAAACCTCATGAACGAGCTGGAAAAGATGCGCCGCGTACTGGACCGGGAGCTGCCCGGCGTGCCTGTGGAGGCGCTGATGGTGCTTGACGCCACCACCGGACAGAACGCAATAGCTCAGGCGAGAGCCTTCGGCGAGTCTGCGGGTCTTACCGGCATAATACTTACCAAGCTTGACGGCACTGCGAAGGGCGGCGTCGCCGTTGCCGTAAAGGAAGAGCTGAAAATACCCGTCCGTTTTGTGGGCGTCGGCGAGGGCATAGATGATATGCAGGCCTTTGATCCCGACGATTACGCCCGGGCGCTGCTTGGCGAAGCTGGCAATTGAACGATCCGATACGCGGGGGGCAAAAAATGCCCCTTTTTTACTGTGAGCAAATGGCTTATAATTCTGTCCATGAAAAATTATATGAGGATTTATAAAATATGGAAGCTATCGCTAAAAAAGGACTGAACTCAAACCAGCTGAAGCTTATCGCCATAATCGCCATGACCATAGATCACCTGACGTGGGTGATATGGCCGGGGTATCAGACAGAGTGGTGGCAGCTCATGTTGCACTGCATTGGCCGCATAACCGCGCCGATAATGTGGTTTTTCATAGCCGAGGGGTATCATTATACCCATAACTTCAAAAAATACGCACTGCGGCTGCTGCTGTTCGCGGTGATATCGCATTTTGCCTATACCTTCGCCTTCGGCATACCCTTTATTCCCTTTACTACTACCGCCTTTAACCAGACCAGCGTCATATGGTCGCTGTTCTGGGGACTCATGCTGCTCAAGATAAACAACAGCGACAAATTCAAGGGCTGGCAGAAAGCGCTAATAGTGGTGCTCGTTTGCCTTATATCCTTCTGCTCTGACTGGAGCTGCATAGCGACCATAGCGATAGTCTACATTGGCGCCTATCGGGGCAGCTTCGGCAAGCAGATGATCTGGATGATGGTATGGGTGGCCGTATACGCCGCGGTGTATTTCTTCTTTATAGATAAAATATACGCCGCAGTACAGCTCTTTGCCGCTCTTTCCATACCGCTGCTGAAGAGCTACAACGGCGAGCGTGGAAGCTGGAAGGGGATGAAGTGGCTGTTTTATATCTACTACCCCGCCCATCTTATAATATGCGGCATAATACGCCTGCTGCTCCACGGCAATGTCGGCATAATGATAGGCAGCTAAAAAAGCTTGACATACGGGAAAATATCCGTATAATAGTATGGGTGTAAAACACTTGTGCTTTACAGCTGGCGCGGAAAGGCGGTCTTACCTTGGAAAAGCACGTGCGTCTCGGCCTGCTTCTGGATATATACGGCGAACTGCTCACAGAGCGGCAGCGGTCCATACTTTTCCAGTCGGTAAACGAAGACTGTTCGCTATCTGAAATAGCCGAGAGGGAAGGCGTTTCCCGCCAGGCTGTACGGGACGCCATAATGAAGGCGACGGACAACCTTGAGGAATACGAGACAAGACTTAAGCTCATGGAGAGGCGTATGACGCTTATGAACGGGCTGAGGGAACTGCAAAATATCTGCCCCGATCCCGCCGCAAGGGCAAAGATCAGGGCATTGACGGAGATATGCGAAGATGGCATTTGAGGGTCTTTCATCAAAACTTCAGAGCGTATTCAAAAAACTTTCCGGCCGCGGCAAGCTTTCTGAAAAGGAAGTAAAGGAAGCCATGCGGGAGGTAAAGCTTTCTCTGCTTGAGGCAGACGTAAGCTTTACCGTGGTAAAAAAATTTATAAATTCCGTCACTGAGCGCGCGGTGGGCGCGGAGGTCCTGGAAAGCCTCACTCCGGGCCAGCAGGTGATAAAGATAGTAAACGACGAGCTTGTGAAGCTCATGGGCGGCTCAAACGCCAAGCTGGAGTTCGGCTCCAGGAATCCCTCGGTGATACTGCTTGCCGGCCTTCAGGGCGCGGGCAAGACTACCATGGCGGGTAAGCTGGGGGCGTACTGCCAGAAGCACTTCGGCAAATCGCCTCTTCTGGTAGCCTGCGATGTTTACAGGCCGGCTGCCGTAAAGCAGCTGCAGGTCGTAGGCGAAAGGCTGAACCTGCCGGTTTTCGAAAAGGGGGCGCAGGATCCTGTTATTACAGCGCAGGAGGCCATAGAGTACGCTAAGCGCAACATGCGGGATCTGGTGATAGTGGATACAGCCGGACGCCTGCATATAGACTCCGACATGATGGCTGAGATAGAGAAAGTACGCGACGCGGTGAAGCCCGCAGAGATACTTCTTGTCATTGACGCTATGACGGGTCAGGACGCAGTGAATGCCGCAAAGGCATTCAACGACGTACTGGAGCTTACCGGCGTTATAATTACCAAGCTGGACGGCGACACGAGAGGCGGCGCCGCGCTGTCTGTAAGAGAAATCACGGGAAAACCCATAAAGTTCTGCGGCAACGGTGAAAAGCTCACTGATATCGAGCCTTTCTACCCTGACAGGATGGCCAGCCGCATATTGGGCATGGGGGACGTTATGACCCTCATAGAGAAGGCCCAGGAGAGCTTTGATGCTAAAAAGGCGGAGGAGCTTGCCAAAAAGATAAAGACCAATGAGTTCACGCTGGAAGATTTCATGCAGCAGATGGAGCAGATGCAGAGCATGGACATGGGAAGTATGTTGTCAATGCTTCCGGGCATGGACGCGGGCAAGCTGGGCAATGTGCAGATAGACGAAAAACAGCTTAAAAAGACATTGGCCATAATAAAGTCCATGACGCCCAAAGAACGGGCGAAGCCGGAGCTGCTTAATGCCGGCAGGCGGAGGAGGATCGCGGCGGGCAGCGGCAATTCGGTTCAGGAGGTTAACCGTCTTTTGAACCAGTTTGAGTCCTCACGCAAGCTTATGAAGCAGCTCAGCTCGGGCAAGTTCGGCAAAAAGGGAAAGATGCGTTTTCCGTTCGGCTTTTAGGCCACAGGTTACCGCTTTCAATAATAAACAACTATAAACAATATTTGGAGGAATTTTAGTCATGTTAAAGATCAGACTTCGCCGCATGGGCGCCAAGAAGGCTCCTTTCTACCGCATCGTTGTTGCAGATTCCCGCTCCCCCCGCGACGGCGCTTTCGTCGAGGAGATCGGCTATTACAATCCCACCACTGACCCTGCTGAGCTGAAGGTAGATAACGAAAAGGCTGCCCAGTGGATAAAGAACGGCGCACAGCCCACCGATACTGTACGCGGTCTGCTTAAGAAGTCCGGCGCTATCCAGTAATAACCCCGGATAATTTGAGCAACGCTATGGGTGAATTGGTAAAATACATCGCCATGAACCTCGTGGATAAGCCCGAAGAGGTCAAGGTCGAGGTAAAAGAGGGCGAAAACTCAACAATAATCGAGCTCACCGTAGCTCCTGACGATATGGGCAAGGTAATAGGCAAGCAGGGCCGCATAGCGAAGGCTATAAGGACCGTAGTCAAGGCCGCGTCTGTAAAGGAAAACAAAAAGTACGTCGTAGAAATAGTCTGAGACGATATGCAAAAAAAGTGGGCAAAACCACTTTTTTGCGTAGCCGGGAAATTTTTTGCAGGAGAAACTCAATGGAGTATTTGCGTATAGGCCTTATAACCCGCCCGCACGGCGTACACGGCGCTCTTAAAGTGCAGCCATTGTCCGAGGATCTTAC
>CALCEX010000170.1 GCA_937900325.1 uncultured Clostridia bacterium
TTCGGCAATTCCTTCGTGCTTTTCTCCCGCCAGGATACAGAGCCTGTCCACTATGCCGGTTATGCGCTTTATATTGTTGTTTGCCGATATGATGAAGCTTATCAGCGTTTCAAAGGGTTCCTGATTGAATATGTGTATGCCGCTGGCGTAATCCATGCATTTGCCAAGGGTTGCGTCACGCTTCGCTTCGTCCTCTATGGCCTGATAGTTTCTGTATAGGTCAAAGTAATTAAGCCAGAAGCCGGCGTCTTTATCTTTTCCGGGAGTTATGATCAGGGTCTCCCCCATCTGCCTTACCATAGCCCCTCTGCCGCCTGCCACGCCGAACCAGCCGTCTCCCGTATTTTTCCAGCGAAACGCCTGCCCGCAGCCGCACGAACGTGCAAGATCAAAGCAACCGACCCCTGACACTATGACGGAACCGTCTCTGACGCATATATCCATATGAACCCTCTCAATGTAAAAAGTATAAAGCGGGGAGCACGATCCCCCCGCTTTTTCAGCTTACTCATGCGCAGGAATAATATTCTGCCCGTATGGCGGGCTGGATATTATCACAAATGTTGCCGGCTGTTCTTCCGTATACACAACATGCTCAACATTCGAATCGAATACTATACAGTCTCCCTGTTCGATCCGGTATTTTTCCTCCTCTACCATGACGCAGACGCAGCCATCCAGTGTGATCAGCATCTCCTGTCCTTTTCCGTGCTTGTGGATATTCCGCTCGCTGGGTTTATCGGGAGGCATATAGACATAGCTTACCTGCAGATTTCCGGTCTTTTCGGGTGTTATTACCCGGTAGGTTATGTCGGCAAAGGCATTTTTCCCCTTGAACAGATCCTCCTTGCGGAATACCTTCGGCACTGCGCCGCTGGGCATAAGGAAGTATACCATATCGACATCGAAATACTTTGCGATGCGCTGCAGATTTGTTATGGACACGGAATGCTTGTTATTCTCCAAGCCCGAAAGGTATGAATAGCTCATTCCCGTTTCCTGTGACATCTGCTGCAGCGACAGGCCGCGAATCTTTCTCAGGGCACGTATCTTGGCGCCCACCGTACTATCGT
>CALCEX010000171.1 GCA_937900325.1 uncultured Clostridia bacterium
ACCACGGACGCTCACCTTCATACCCTACGGCAAGAAATATCAAAAGCTTCTGGAGAATTTAAAATGCTGATGCTTTCCCTTTCCACCTCCGGCCCAATAGCCTCGGCCGCCGTTATAAAGGACGGCGGGATACTATCCTTCGAGGCCGGCGATAAGAGCCGGACGCATTCCGAGACGATAATGCCCCTTTGCGAAAGGGCATTGCGCTCCGCCGGCTGCACCCCAAGGGATATGGACGCCTTCGGCGTAGATGCGGGCCCCGGCTCCTTTACCGGCGTCCGCATAGGAATATGCGCGGCCAACGCAATGGCCGCGGCATTCGGCAAGCCCGTGGCGGCCGTAAGCTCTCTCGAGGGGCTGCTGTACGGCGTCGATAATGCCTGCGCCCTGTTGGATTGCCGCAACGGCAACGGTTATGCCATGGTGAGATACAGGGGATTTTCGCCGGAACCAATGGCGGTGGTGATAGACGACCTGCTGTCCACCCTGCCGCGCGACATACTCATGGCAGGCGACGGAGCCATCATGCACCGCGAGCGCATACTCAATTTCTTGCCCAATGCCCGCTTCTCTGAGAACAACGACATAACCGCAGACAGGATAGGCCTCGCGGCACATGACAAGCTGATGCGGGGCGAAACCGTTATTGAGGCGCTGCCCCTCTACCTCCGCCCCTCTCAGGCCGAACGTCTCGCAAAGGAGAGGAACAAATGATAGCCTTCAGGCCAATGCAGAAAAATGACGTTCCCCGCGTAGCGGAGCTGGAGCGGATATGCTTTCGCTCCCCGTGGTCAGAGAGTTCCCTTTACGGTGAATTGCGCAACAGCATCGCCTATTACCGTGTAGGAGAGGAGGACGGCCGCGTTATAGCCTATGGGGGAATGTGGATAATGTTTGGCGAGGCCCATGTAACGAATGTGGCCGTGGATCCCGAATACCGCGGCCGCGGCTACGGAAAGCTGCTCATGCTTGAGCTTATCGGCACCGCTCTGCTGCATCACGCGGGCAGTATGACGCTG
>CALCEX010000172.1 GCA_937900325.1 uncultured Clostridia bacterium
ATTGTGCAGCACCTCGTCGTCTATGGTTTTGCCTTCCAGCTTTACCCGGTTAACGGAGCGTGGGTGCATCATGCGGCTGACCTCGCATCTTGCGGATTTCAGCAGTATTATTAACCTCGATACCTTGATGCCGCCGCCCGTGCTTCCTGCGCAGGCGCCCATAAGCATAAGGCAGACTAAGATGCTCCTTGAAAGCTCCGGCCACTTGTCAAAGTCAGCTGTGGAAAAGCCCGCGGTAGAGACTATGCTCGCCACCTGGAACAGCGCCTTGCGTATTATCTCCTCCACTGTGGGATACATATTGCGTATATTTACCGCCACTGCTATCACGCTTGCGGCGACTATGCCCAAAAACCAGCGCAGCTCCTCGTTTTTGAATATGGGCTTTATATTTTTCAGCAGTATGAAAAAGTATAAATTGAAGTTTACCGAAAACAGCAGCAGGAATATGCTTATGACGTATTCTGCGTAGGGGCTGTTATACCCCGCTATGCTGGCGTTCTTTACGCTGAAGCCGCCCGTGCCTGCGGTGGCAAAGGTGCTGACCATGGCATCATAAAGCGGCATGCCGCCCGCCAGCAGGAACACGACCTCCAATGCGCTTATGGCCACATAAATGCTGTATAGTATCATGGCGCTCTGCCTGGCCTTGGGCACCAGCTTGCCTACCACGGGGCCGGGAACCTCCGCCCGCATTATATGCATACTGCGGTCATCTGCAAGGGGCAGCACCGCCATTATGAATACCAGCACTCCCATGCCGCCCACCCAGTTAGTAAAGCTGCGCCAGAACAGCAGCCCATAAGGGCAGCCCTCAACGGCTGTCAGCACAGACGCGCCGGTGGTGGTAAAGCCGGATGCTACCTCAAATACTGCGCTCACATAGTCGGGTATCATCTTTTCTATGGTAAAGGGCAGCGCGCCGAACATGGACAGCAATATCCATGATAAGGAAACGCCTAAAAAGCCCTCCCGCGCGAATATACTGTTGTCCTTTGGCTTAAAGGACAGCAGCAGCATACCGACTATCAGCAGTATGCCTATGGCAGTACTGAACCCCAGTATGGATTCTCCGTGATACAGGCCTATAAGCATGGACGGCACCATAAGTACCGCCTCTGTTACCAGCGCAAGGCCAAGTATCCTTCCCAACACGCGATAATTCATATGCCTTTACTCTTTTTCCTTCAGGATATTATCCAATTCATGCAGCCCGTTCATTGTGGTTACAACTATTACGGAATCGTGGGCCTTTATTACATCGTCGCCGCCCGGGATTATGCAGACTCCGCCGCGGATTATGGCGCCTATGAGCACGTCGTCCTTTATCGGCATATTTTTGAGCGGCACGCCTATGCAGCGTGAGCTTTCCCGCACCCGGAACTCCAGCGCCTCTACCTTGTTATCCGCCAGCCTGTACAGCATTTCCACATTGCTGCCGGTAGCGTTGGTCATGGCGCGGACGTAGCTTATTATGCGGTTGGCGGCTATTTCCTTGGGGGTGATCACGCTTTCTATACCCATGGGAGCCAGCATCTCCGCAAGGCGCGCGTTGTTTACCTTGGTGACCACCTTATCCACATTCAGCGAGTTGGCGTATATGGAAAGTATTATGTTTTCCTCATCGATACCGGTAAGGGCTATGAGAGCATCCGTCTTGTCCAGCCCCTCCTCACTCAGCAGCTCGTGATCCGTGCCGTCGCCATGGAGTATGGTGGCCTTGGGCAGCAGATCGAAAAGCTGATTGCAGCGCTTTTCATCCTTCTCGATTATCTTTACGTGTATTCCCGTCTCTATCAGCTGGCGGGCGAGGTAATAGGCTATTCTGCCGCCGCCTACCACCATCACGTCCCTGACCTTGCGCTGGAAGGTGCCCACAGTCCTGAAAAAGCTGCTTATCTCGGCAGGGGCTGCGAGTATGGTAAGCTTATCGCCGCTGCGTATGGTGAAATTGCCCTTGGGTATGAATACCTCATCGCCGCGGCGGGCGGCGCAGATCAGTATCTTCACCTTGAACTGCCTGTAAAAATCGGATAGCTGCACGCCGTCCAGCGGGCTGTTCTCCTTTACCTTGAACTCTACGAGATCTATCCTGCCCTTTGCAAAGGGCTCGGCCTTAATGGCGGGCACAAAGCGCATAAGGCGGGATATTTCAGACGCCGCAGATTGCTCGGGATTTACCACCACGGAAAGTCCAAGCTCCTCCTTCAAAAAGAACATCTGCTGCTGGTATTGCGGGTCGCGAACCCTCGCTATGGTATGCTTCGCGCCCAGCTTCTTGGCTACCATGCAGGCCAGCATGTTTATCTCATCGGCGCTGGTGGCCGCTATGAGAAGGTCCGCCTTCTGCACCCCCGCCTCGCTCTGCACCGCATAGCTGACGCCATTGCCCTCTATACATATTACATCCAGCTCGTTTGTGGTATTGCGCAGCGTATCAGACCGGTTGTCTATTACCGTAATGTCGTGGCCTTCCTTTGAAAGGCTTGCGGTCAGCGTATAGCCCACCTTGCCGTCGCCCACAACTACTATATTCATAAAAGCTTCCTTTCCTGCTTTCGCTTACAGCGGTTTGGCTTTATATTATCACCGTGTATGCCGTAATGGCAATAAGGCCGCCGTAAATTATTCGCCAAGAAGCAATAAATAAAATATTGCCGAAGTTTTTACCCCGGCAATCGCAAGTCCTTTATATCAGTCTTTCGGCGTGAGTATGCCACGAAGATCGCGTATTGCCCCGCGGGGGCACTTTACGGCGCACATACCGCAGCTGAGGCAGCGTTCCTCGTCTATCACGGCGCAGTTGTCTTTTACCCTTATTGCTCCGGCGGTGCAGGCCCTTTCGCATATGCCGCAGCCTATGCAGCTTACCTCGCACTGCCTGCGGGCCTCCGCCCCTTTATCCCTGTTGGAGCACTTGACGGCTATATTGCAGGCGCTCTGGAGAACTCTGATTATGCCCTGGGTGCAGGCGCGCGCGCACATACCGCAGCCTATGCACTTTTCCTCGTCCGCCTCGGCAACGCCGTACCCGTTCAGCGTTATAGCCCCGAATCTGCATGCGTCAACGCAGGCGCCGCAGCCCATGCAGCCGTATTTGCACTCCCCGGCCCGGCAGCCGCCGTTGCAGGCCACAAAGGCAGCCTTATAGGGGAATTTTTTCTTTATAGCCATTTTTTACTCCTCCCTCTCATATGGAGTATTGCAAAGGGGAAGGCTGTACCTGCGCTCCCCATCCAGCCTGTAATAGGCGTCGGCTATGGCGGGCGCGGTAGGTATGGAGGTTATCTCGCCTATGCCTATGGCTCCGCAGGCCACCTTCAGGCCCGGCTTGTCTATTACCAGCGCCGTTATCCTTGGCAGCTCGTGGGCTCTGAAAAGGCCCAATGAGCCGTATTTCTCTATGGGCTTGCAGTTACCGTCTATGGGATACCTCTCCCTTAGGGCATATCCCATGGACATCACCACTCCGCCCTCTATCTGCCCTTCGCAGGAGAGGGGGTTAACGGCCTTGCCTACATCGTGCGCAGCTATCATGTGCTCTATTCGGCCGGTACTTTTATCGAGTATGCAAAGCTGTGTGGCGTATCCGTATGCCACGTGCGATACCGGGTTGGGAACGTCCGCGCCCAGCGGGTCGGTCTTTGCGAGATATTCTCCGTAGTACGTCCTTCCCTTCATCTGCCGGAGACTCAGCCCTGACCGGCGGTCCTCCATGAGCTTCTCGCAGGCCCGGCGGCAGGCTTCGCCCGTTATAAGCGTCTGGCGGGAGCCTGAGGTCGTACCGGAATCCGGCGATATCCAGGTGTTGCTCCGCTCGTATACTATATCGTCCCGGTCAAGGTCAGTATTGCTGACCATCATCTGCACAAGCACGGTCCCCAGGCCCTGGCCTATGCAGGATGCGCCGGAGAATATATGGACCTTTTCATCGTCGCCCACCATGAGCTTTACCCGGCCGGTATCAGGTATACCTACGCCCACGCCCGCGTTTTTCATGGCGCAGCCAAGGCCCGCGGGCTTACCGGCGGCTATCGCCTCGTCGTAATAGGGCTTTACCGCCTCAAGGGTTTCCACAAGGCCGGTAGACTCATCCACTATCTGCCCGTTGGGCAGCACCTGCCCGGGGCGTATGGCGTTGCGGTAACGTATTTCCCAGGGGGTTATGCCTATCTCCTCCGCCATCATGTTGAGAAGGCTCTCCGTTGCAAAGCAGGTCTGGGTGACGCCGAAGCCGCGGAACGCGCCGGCCGGCGGGTTGTTGGTATAATAGGCGGTACCCTCTATCTCGAAGTTCTGATAGTTATACGGGCCCGCGGCATGTGTGCATGCCCTCTCAAGCACCGGGCCGCCCAGCGAAGCAAAAGCGCCGGTATCCGTATATACCTTTGCCTTTACGCCCTTTATTATGCCGTTTTCGTCGCAGCCCATAGTGAAGTCCATCTCAAAATGATGCCTCTTCGGGTGTATAAGCAGCGACTCTGCCCGGGTGAGCTTTACCTTGACGGGGCGTCTGGTAACGTATGTGAGCAGCGCCGCGTGATGCTGCACCGTCATATCCTCCTTGCCGCCGAAGCCGCCGCCTACCAGTGCGTTCTGTACCTTTACCTTATCCGTACCCAAAGCCATGCAGCATTCGTGCAGCGTCTGGTGGGCGGACTGATCGGTGGAATATATGAATACATCCCCGTCCTGATCTATATAGGACACGGCGCACTCCGGCTCGAGGAAGGCGTGCTCCGTCCACGGCGTTTCAAAATGCCGGCTTATCACGTGCTTTGCCCTGCTTATCTCGCCCTCCGCGTCGCCCCGGCTTATATGCTTATAAGCGCATATGTTATCCTTTTCCTGGTCAAATACCCTTGGGGCGCCGGCTACGCCCGCCTCCTGAATATTATGTATGGCCGGCAGCACCTGGTATTCCACCTTGATGAGCTTCTTTGCCCTTTCAAGGATCTCCCTGCTCTCAGCAGCGACGAGGGCGATAGCGTCGCCCAGATAATGCACAAGGCCGCCCACGGGTATAAGCGTGTACTGATCGTGTTTAAGATGGCCTATCTTATTTTCGCCCGGTATATCCTCGGCTGTCAGCACGGCCGCCACGCCGGGCAGCGTCCTTGCGGCAGAGGTATCTATTGACAGCACGCGGGCGCGGGGATATTTGCTCCGCAGGGCGGAGCCGTAAAGCATTCCCTCCATATAATAGTCGTCCGGGTATTTGCCGGTGCCCAGGACCTTTTCCTCAACGTCAATGCGGTGTACGCGGGAGCCTATCTTCCAGTCGTCGTTGGAGGGCTTCGGTATTACGCCGGTGCGCTTTATCCGGGCCGCCAGCCTGATAGCGTCGATTATCTTGACATAGCCCGTGCAGCGGCAGTAGTTATTGCGTATGGCATAGCGCATTTCCTCCTCAGTGGGGTCGGGGTTCTTATCCAGCAGCGCCTTTGTACACATCACCATGCCGGGTATGCAGAAGCCGCACTGTACCGCCCCCGCCTCTCCGTAGGCGAAGGTGTACATTTCCTTTTCCCAGTCGCTCAGGCCCTCTACCGTAACTATATTGCGCCCTTCCAGATTGTCTGTATCCGGCACGCAGGCCTTGCAGATAACGCCGTCTATTATTACGGTGCAGGCGCCGCATGCGCCCTCGCTGCAACCGTCCTTGACGGAGGTAAGGCCCAGATCGTCCCTGAGAAAGCGAAGAAGCTTTTTGTTTTCCTCCGCCGTAACGGTCCGCCCATTCACAACAAAAGTGGACATAAGCGTTTCCTTTCTTTTTTGTCCCTTATCCTTATTTATTTTATCTCTTAAAAGCAATACTCCGGGGGCCCGTATATGCTGGGTCCCCGGCTTATTTTAAGCAGCGCTATATAAGCTTAGCCCAGAAGATAGCCGTGCTCCTTTATTACGGCGAGCATCAGATCCTCAAGATCGCCCAATCCGGTCTTGCCGTCAAGTGTGTATTCCTTGACCGCTCCGCCAAGGCGCACCTTTACCTTAAGGCGCTTGGCGCATATAACCATAAAGCCGCTGTTCTCGCTGTCCTCAAAGTCCTTCTCGTTGGCAAAGAGGGTAAACTTATCCTTATAGGGCCTGCCGTCGGTATAGGGGCAGAAGTGTGCGCAGTTGCCGCACTCGTTGCACATATAATCAACATGCAGTATCTGGCGCATCTCTTTTCCGGGAACCGCTATGGCCACGTTTGCCCTGTTGGGGCAGACGGACACGCAGCACTCGCATACGGTGTTGCAGTTGATGCAGCGATCCGCCTCGCACCTGCCGGGCATCTGAAGCTTCATCTTGCGCAGCAGCGCCTCCTCCTTATCGGGCTTGGCTTCCTCGGGGATATCCGCAACTATCTCGCGGCCGGTAATGTTCTCGATCGTCCACTTGGCGTCAGCTATGGCGTCGGCTACGGTGGCGGGGCCGCGGCTCGCGTCGCCCACAACATACACATCGCCGTATTTCCTGTTTCCCTTCCTGTAGGCGCCGGCAGCTATGCCGTACCTGCCAAGCAGCTCGAGGTCTACCTTCTCTCCTACTGCTGCGATGACGGTATCTGCATCCACCTCAACGGTCTCGCCGGTCTCCACGGGTACGCGGCGGCCGGAAGCGTCCTTATCGCCCAGCTTCATTTTGCTGCAGACGAGCTTGCCGTTTGCCTGCTTTACAGGGGCCGCCAGCTCCATGAATTCTACGCCGTCCTCTATCGCCAGCTCCAGTTCCTCCAGATCCGCGGGCATATACCTGCGATTGCGGCGGTATACCAGCGTTACCTTCTCTACGCCCTCGGCCCGCTTTGCGGCTCGGGCCGCATCCATTGCGGTGTTGCCGCCGCCGACTACCGCCACGTTCCTGCCAAGGTTCAGCTCGCCGCCGTTCTTAAAGGCATACAGGAAGTCTATAACGTTCATCACGTTGCCCTCTATATCGAGGCGGCCCTTTTTCTCCGCGCCGCAGGCAAGCACTATGTAGTCAAAGCCCATGGCCTTGAGCTCGTTAAGATCGGGGGCCTCCCTGCCCATCACGAACTCCGCGCCGGTCTTTTCTATGAGCGCCACGTCCTTATCTATGGCGTCGTCGCCGATGCGGAAGCCGGGGATCACATTGCGCACTATTCCGCCCAGGGTCTCGCGCTTTTCGAATACAGTGGCCTGAAGGCCGTGCTTCTGGGCGTGGTACGCGGCGGCAAGACCTGCGGGGCCGCCGCCTATGATTGCGACCTTTTCGCCCTCGCGGCTCATCTCGGTTATGGCCAGCAGCTCATCGAAAGCTCCCTCTGCCGCCTGAAGCTTTGTGCCGCGGATATTCACAGGGCACTCGTAGTTGTTGCGCATACACTTATCCATGCAGTGATGGGCGCAGATGGTGCCGGTAATAAAGGGCAGGGGGTTCTTTGCGGTTATGACCTGCAGAGCCTCAAGAAACAGGCCCTTGCCGCACAGCTCTATGTATTCGGGTATATCCTGGCCGAAGGGGCAGCCGCTCTTGCAGGGAGCCCTGAAGCAGTCTATAAGGGGCAGTACCTTGTCCTTGCCCATCTTCCTGTCCGGGGCTTCCTTGATAGGCTTTACATAATGAAGGTTGGTAGGCGCTTCCTCGGAAAGCCTGGCCACAGCCTTGCAGTTCACGCCGGTGAAGGGCTTGAATTCGCACTCGTCAAGCAGGTTGCCAAGCTGCACCATGCGGCCGTACCCGCCCGGCTTCAGTATGGTGGTAGCCATGGTTATGGGCCATATGCCCGCCTCAAACAGCTGCTTTATGTTGAAGAAATCCGCGCCGCCGCTGTATGAAAGGCGAAGCGAGCCATTGAACTCATTTGCAAAGCGGTTGGCCATTTCTATTGTCAGAGGATACAATGCGCGGCCGCTCATGTACATCTCCTCGCTGGGCAGCTCGTTTGCCTTTACGTCCACCGGGAAGGTATTGGAGAGCTTCAGCCCGAATTCCAGGCCGTTCCTTTCCGCAAGCTCCTTGAGCCTATGGAACATGGGCACCGCGTCCTTATACTGGAGATCCTCCCGGAAGTGCCTGTCGTCAAATGCGATATAGTCATATCCCATGGAGTCCAGCCTTGAGCGGGCGAACTCATAGCCCAGTATGGTAGGATTGCATTTTACGAAGGTATTGAGGTGCTTTTCGGTTATGAGATAGGAAGCTATTGCTTCTATTTCGTTTGGCGGGCAGCCGTGGAGGGTGGATACTGTCACGCCGTCGCAGATGCGGGCGGGAGTCTCCCTGATATACTCGTCAAGCTCGGGAAACAGCTCGCAGCCCACCTCTACGCACTCCTTGAAGATGGGAGTTTCGGAAGCGTCTTTGATCCCCTCGATGAACTTATCCATCTTTGGCGTCTTTATGCCCGCCAGGTCGTAGCCGACGCTGGCGTTGAACATGAAGCCGTCCTCGGCGCCCAGTTCGTACAGCCTGCTGATTATGCGTATGGCAAACCATGCCTTGACATACTCGTCAAACGCCTGCGGAACATACAGCTCGGTAGACCACTCGCAGTTGTAGCCCTCGTCCTTGGTCCATATGCAGGGGCGGCTGATACAGGCGGCAAGGTCGTCGCCGTCCATCTTCTGTACGGTCTTGAGCTCGAAAAAGCGCGCGCCCGCATAGTATGCCGCCACTATATTCTGCGCAAGCTGGGTGTTCGGGCCCGCGGCGGGGCCGAAGGGGGTCTCCAGCTTTTCCCTGAACAGAGGGAGAGTTTTGCCGTTCTTTTTTACATAAGGCGCGTTTACGCCGAATACGGTGCCGAAGTTGTCGTGCTCCTCCTTCATCCAGGTCATAAGCTGCTTAAAGGGTATGGGAGTCATTCTTTCGCTCATGGTTTACCTCCTTATGTATTTGTTCTATTTTTAACCGTTCAGCCTGCTCCACAGCTTCCTGGAAGCCTCCATGGTGCGGGCGTTTATAGCCTCCTCGTCTATGCCGATAAGCCGGCGATCCTTCATGAGCAGCTTGCCGTTGCACATGGTGGTCTCGCACTGGCGGCCTGTCATGCCGAATATCATGTGGCCGTCTACGTTTGCATCGGAGAAGGGGGTAAAGCACTTGTAGTCCATGACGATAACATCGGCGGCGGCGCCGGGCTTGAGTATGCCGAGAGGCGCGTCAAAGTACTTTGCGGCGATCTTGCGGTTGTTCTTGAAGAGCATATCATTGACCTCGCACCATGCTACGTTTGGCATGCAGGCGTTGTGGCGCTGTATTATCAGGGCGACCTTCAGGCTCTCCAGCATATCGAAGGTATAGCTGTCGGTGCCAAGGCCTACGGTTATGCCCTTCTTTATCATCTGCAGCACGGGCGCGCAGCCCACGGCATTTCCCATGTTGGATTCGGGATTGTTGCATACCATCGTGCCTGTCTCCCTGATAATGTCCATCTCGGCAGGGTTCACATGTATGCAGTGGCCCAGCATGGTCCTGGGGCCGAGTATGCCGTTGTTCAGCAGGCGGTTCACGCTTCGGGTACCGTAATTGTAGGCGGTATCGTAGACGTCGTTCATTCCCTCGGAGACGTGTATATGGAAGCCGGTCATGCCGTTGTTTTCCTTTACCATCTTTTCAAAGGTCCTGTCGGATATGGTAAAGAGGGCGTGCCCGCCGAACATTGCGCTTATCATGGGATCCTTTTCCTTTGCGCAGTGGCGTATGAAGTCGCCGTTCTCCCTGATCGCCAGGTCGCACTTCTCCTCTCCGTCCCGGTCGCTTACCTCATAGCAGAGGCAGGCGCGCACGCCCAGCTCCTTGGCTACTTCCTCAATGGTGAAAAGGCTGCCGGATATCTCGCAGAAGCTGGCGTGATGGTCGAACAGCGTAGTGCAGCCGGTCTTTATGCTGTCTATGAAGGTGGTATACGCGCTGTACCGGGTACCTTCCAGATCCAGGTTGCGGTCTATGGCCCACCACATTCCGTCCAGTATCTCATAGAAGTTAGTGGGGTTGTATCCCTTTATGGAAAGGCCGCGGGCAAGGGCGGAATATATATGGGAATGCACGTTTATGAATGCGGGCATTATGACGTTGCCTTTAGCGTCTATAAACTCCGCTTCGGGATACTTTGCCGTCAGGGCCGCCGTCTCGCCCAGCTCAATTATTTTTGTCCCGTCTACCACTACGCCGCCGTTCTCTATGTAGGGCATTGCATCGTCTCTGGTTATGACCTTGCCGTTCGCTATGAGATACATATTTTCTTCCTCCTCTTTTGCTGATAATGATAAAAACGCACCGGCTAAAACACGATTTGTTTTAAGCCCGCGCGCGCAGCACTTCCTTACAGCTTCCGATATGCCTTACTGTTTGTGCTATTATTTTATCATGCCCGGCAGCGTATAGGCAATAGCTATTTTTGCCCTGCGGCCGAAAATATTTCAGCCGGAAATAAAAACTTTTTCCGCTTTTGCCCCGCCTGAATGTATGGTATAGTAATCATATGTTCGTTTACCGCCATCTTACGGCATTTCAGGAGGGAAAATGCAGAATATCACCATAGATCTTCTCAAGCGCATAGCCGCCGCCATAGCCGCTCAGTTCGGCAGCAACTGCGAGGTCGTGATCTACGACCTCACCTGCGAAAGCCCTGAGGATATGATACTTTACATAGAAAACGGCCACGTTTCAAGGCGCAGCGCCAAGGCCGGCCCCAGCCATGTGGTTCTTGAGGCCATGCGGGATGGGCGCAAGGATATCCCGGACCACTACAACTACCTTACCAAGACCCACGACGGCCGCATACTCCGCTCCAGCACGGTATACATAAAGGACGAAAACGGCAGGGTCGCAGGCGTATTTGCCATAAACTACGACATGACCGAGCTTATGATGACTCAGTCCGTCATAAACGCCATAGTTCAAAACAATCCCGGAGGCGAGCCGGAGCGCATACCCACCAACGTGAACGAGCTGCTGGACGATCTTCTCGAGCAGTCTGTAAAGCTCATAGGCCGCCCGGTAGCCATGATGAACAAGGACGACAAGGTAAAAGCCATACGCTTCCTCAACGATGCGGGAGCCATGCTCATCACAAAGAGCGGCGACAAGATAGCCAGGTATTTCGGCATCAGCAAGTATACCCTGTACTCCTACCTGGATATTGCCAACCAGTGACAGTTACCCGGGCAAAAAGCGGGCGCCGTGCCCGCTTTTTCCATTTCAGTTTTCCATCTGCTTTCCCATGAAGTTGGCGGCGGTCTCGCATACCTTCAGCTCGGTATCGCCCACCATATCCCCTGTCTCCCGGCTCACTATCACTACCGCGCCTATTGCGTCGCCGGCGCAGAGTATCGGCACTATCACTTCGGCGGTATATTTTTCAGGGTCCTCGCCGTCAATTATGCCCTGCATCTCACACTGTCCCTTGTTTATCACCAGCTTTTCCCTTTCCTTCATGCAGCGTTCCACGTCCTCATGTATGGGCCGCTCCATAAACTCCTTTTTGCTGCCTCCGGACACCGCTATAACGGTATCCTTATCGCATATCATCGCGGTGCGGTTGAGGGATTGGTGCAGCGATTCCGCGTACTCTCTGGCAAAATCCCCAAGCTCGCCTATGGGAGAATACTTTTTGAGTATCACCTCCCCTTCCCTGTCCGTGAATATCTCAAGGGGGTCGCCCTCCCTTATACGCAGTGTCCTCCGTATCTCCTTGGGTATGACTACCCTGCCCAGTTCGTCTATCCGCCTCACTATTCCTGTCGCTTTCATGGTTCCTCCTGTGGTAATCTTTGCTTTGTCTTCATAGTATCCGCAGGATTGGCAGCCATATTCAATTTGATACGCCGTTGTCTTTGGAAAGAAAAGGAGCCTTTTCCAGCTTTAGCCGCAATCAGCGGGGATCCTCCGGATATTCCGGAGGATCCCCGCTGATTTAAAGTTTGCTTCAGCCCTTATAATGGCTGAACATGGCATCGGTAGCCTGTTTTATGGCCTTGGTCACATCTGCGACCCTGGCCTCATCCCACATATCAGGCTCATTTCTTAAGAAAGAGGTCTTGTCCACGCGGTTGTCGAATACGCCTATTGGAACATGGTAGGTTTTGCCGTAAGCCTTTACCGTAACGGTGTTTTCCACTTCGCTGTTCTTTATCAGGTATTCCATATCGTCGCAGCCATAGTCGCCCAGCATCACCGCCATTGGCACGCCGTGGTGCAAATTTGAGCCCGGGTCGTCAGGATCCGCCCTGTCGGCGTTCTTGCGGCGGGATTCCTCGGGAGTCACCCATATGTAGAGTATTACCGCCTGTTCCAGTATTTCGGGGCAGAACATGGGCAGGGAATACTGATAGCCGAAGGTGCCGGTCAGGGGCATCTCCGCTCCATCGGGGCCGCCGCGGGCGCACTCGATTATTATAGTCTTGTTTTCAAAGCTTTCAGGGTAGCCGGCGTGTTTTTCTTCAAGCATTGCGCGAGCCTCTTTTTCAAGCTTTTCCGCCAGCTCATTGCGCACTTCCTCATCGAGCAGCCCGATTCTGGGCTTTATCCCCGCCGCCTCTCCCGCTCTGTCTATCCGGTCGAACAGCAGCTTCGCCGCAGAATCCGGCTTTACCACGCCGCGGTTCATCAGGTCATGATAATCCTCGTTCAGAAGGTTGCACAGAGTACCCCAATCGCGGCCATCCTTAAAGGGCTCCTCGCCGGGATAGAATATACGCTGCCGCCCCATGGCCTGCAGCTCGTTGTCTATGCGGCGCATCATGTGAACATACGGAAAATCGTCCAGCTGAAGGTTTTCGCCTATGTGGAATTCATCCTGCAGTCTCTGCGGCTCAACATGGGCCATAAAATTTCTCACTTCGGACTTTCCGGATGCGGGCAGTGCCTGCAGAAGCACTACCTTGAATACGTTATTTTTCATGCTGCCTCCTCGTTGCTTTGCTTAGTTTAATATATCACTTTAAGCCATCTTTTCTTGTCCACCGCTATATCGCCATGCTTGTCCACATAGGCGATTATAAGCTCGGCTATCTCCGTAGGAAGCTCGCGCACCACTTTGCATTCCCGGTACACGTCATATCCTCCTGCGCCGGTAGCCCGGTAGTTGTTCAGGCAAAGGGTAAGCTGCCTGTCCTCCGGCAGCTCCTCGCCCCGGTATTTTATGGATATCACCCTGTCTCCCTCCGGCCTTCTTATATCTTCGGTAACCTCTATGCCGGAGAAGTAATCGTAATTGAAGTGCTGCTCTATGGGCTTGAGGAATTTCTCGCTTACCGCAGGCTTTCCGTTCTGGCCTATGGTGAAGTATTCCGCGCTGCGCTCCAGAGCCTTCTTCAGCTGCGCCCTGTTCACGGATACGGTTTTAAGCGTATTGGGGAACACATAAGTGGATACCACATCCCGTATGGTCACCGCCCTGTCCAGGCCCTTCACGCTGTTTCCCAGGCTGGTGGCGGATATATCAGCGCCAGTCGCTTCCAACTGTACCTGATTGAAGAAGTTCGCTATCAGGCAGCCGTTAGCGGCCATGTCCGCATGATCCGACGGCAGCAGCGGCACATCCAGACGTCCAATCGGCGTATCAAACCATACCGCCGCCTCGTTCTCCGCAGGTTCAAGCAGCTCCTTTGCCGCTTTCTTCTCCGTCTCTCCCGGCTCCTCAAGTCGGGATACGGCCGTCACCTTGCCGTCCACTGTCACGCCCATTACCGCATAGCGCTTTGCCCTGTCCGGCGGCTGGCAGGTATATGTACCGCAAAGCTCAATGCTTTCCGCCGGCATATGCTGATGCCCCGCCAGAAGAACATCGAAATCCAGCTCCTCACATATGCGATAGCCCTGGTTTTCATCCGTAGAGGATATGACCCTTCCAGTGCCTGCTTCCTTTTCAAAGCCGCCGTGATATATGCAGATGTTCACGTCAGTACCCGCGGCCTTTAACTCCGCAAGGGCGCTCCCGGCCGCCGCAAAAGCGTCCGTCACGATTATGCCCCGCATATTTTCAGGCTTTTCCCAGAGCTTTACAAAGTGAGTCGTAATTCCCGTAAGGCCTACCCGCAGTCCGTTTTCCATGGTTGCCACAGCGGTCCTTTCCACCCCCGCGATGCCCGTCACGTTGGCGCAAAGGCACCTTGCGTCAAGCGCCTTCAGGTATTCCTCGACAGCCTTCTTTCCGTAGTTGAAGTCGTGGTTGCCCAGCGTCACAAAGTCATATCCGCCAATGTTCATTAGCCTGGCTATAAGCCCGCTTCCGCCGCCTCTCTTGTTGTAAAGGTAGTAGGTAAAGGGGCTCCCCTGCAGCGTATCCCCGCCGTCGATCACCAGCGTATTCCCATCCTTGCGGAAATTCTGAATGCAGTTGGCAAGGCCGGAGGGTATCCTTTTCCCGCTTGCGTAATCAATAGGAGAAAAAAAGCCGTGTACATCGCTGGTATAATATATTTTCAATTTCTTTTTCATGCAGTCTGTCCGTCCCTGCTCCTTTTGCCAAAATGCCCCCGCGCACACGGCGCCGGGGCATTCCTTATATTTCGCAGCTTTACGCGCCATGCGCCAGCTTTCTGCGGATCCTTGTGGACACGAATTCAATTATCAGCACCAGTACCATGAGGCCCCATACGAAAGCGCCGACCATGGCCCAGCGGCGGCTGTTGAGGCACTGCACCAACGACGCGCCTATGCCTCCCGCACCGACGATACCGAGGGTGGTAGCATCCTTGAGGTTTATGTCAAAGCGGTATATGGTGGTAGAGATAAAGCTGGCCGTAAGCTGGGGTATGACGCCGTAGCGTATCTTCTGGAAGGGCGTGCAGCCCATTGCGTCCAGGCTCTCCAGTATATGCGTATCCAGATCCTCAATGGCCGTTATGTACATTTTGGATATCATGCCTATTGAGCAGACGGACTGGGTTATAACGCCGCAGGCAGCGCCGGGGCCGGTAACACGTATCCACATCAGCGCCCAGACTATGCTGGGTATTGTGCGTATCATCAGTATTGTCACCCTCACCGCATACGCCACCGGC
>CALCEX010000173.1 GCA_937900325.1 uncultured Clostridia bacterium
GCCTCCGCGATTATCTGCAGGGCAAGATTGAGACTGCGCTCAATACAGGTTGCGTCGCAGACCACCACGATGAGGTCAGCCGCGCCTGAGCGTATGAAGTCCCGCGCCGCCTCCTCCTCGGCCGAGCGGGCCATAAGGGAATAACAGCCCGGAAGGTCAACTATTTTATACCTGCTGCCGTTGTAATCAAGGCTGCCCTCGGCCGCAGATACGGTCTTGCCGGCCCAGTTTCCGGTGTGCTGCTTAAGGCCTGTGAGACCGTTGAAAAGCGTGCTTTTGCCTACGTTGGGATTGCCTGCCAGGGCTATGGTAAACTCTGCCATGGTCATACCTCCCTTGTGAGCACCGTGTCTGCGTCCTCACGGCGCAGGGCTATCACTGCGCCCTTTATGAGGTATGCCGCAGGATCGCCCAAGGGGCTTTTCATAAGGCACTCCACCACCGTGCCCTGTACCATGCCTATATCCATAAGACGGCGGGCCATGCTTTCATCTGCTATGATGCCGCATACTGCGGCGCGTTGACCCGGAGCCATATCCGAAAGTTTCTGTGTCATACGTCCTCCAGTCAGCCCGCCGGGGAGGCGGGGTATGCATATGATCATATTATTCCGGAAAGACTCCGTCAGTTACACAAAAAAGCCCCGCAAAAACGCAATGCGGGGCATAGGGTGAAAGCATGAGCTTATTCTATCGCAATGAGCTTTGAACTGCGCACGCCGCGCAGCGACATGAGCTGATCCATTATTCCGTCCGGAGCCATTGTCATGCCCGTCATATCCACGGAAATAACCACATTGGCGTTGCCGTGTATCGGCAGGCTCTGGGTTATGGTCAGTATGTTTGCCCCAAGCTCGGAAAACTTGTTCAGCACCTCGCTCAACACGCCCTGCTGATGGGAGAGCATGAAGGCGAATACCGCCTTCTTGCAGGCAGTCTCGTTGCTGGGCGCAAATATGTAGTCCTTGTATTTGTAATAGGTGCTGCGGGATATGCCTACCAGCTTCACCGCTTCGCTTACCTCCTTTACGCGGCCCTCCCGAAGCATATCGCGGGCCTGGACTACCTTTTCGTAGTAATCCGGAAGTATGCGCCTGTCTACTATAAGATAGTTGCTTTGCATATCGGTATCCTCCTTAAAAATCAAGGGATATGAATTTTTTCATGAGAGTATGCCCTTCTTCTATGAAAAGGCCGGTCTTTTCCGCCTCGGCCTCACAGTATGAGGAGGCGCACGGGGTGCGTTTCCGGCGGCTGTCATAAAGCACGAAGGGTACCGGATCCGAGCTGTGGGTGCGTATTTCTATGGGTGTGGGGTGATCCGGCAGCAGCATGACGGCGAAATCCTCGCCCTGAGCCTTCAGGTTATCCATAAGATAGCCCAGAATGTGCCTGTCTATGTTCTCAATCGCCTCCACCTTGCATTCTGCATCGCCCGCATGGCCGCTTTCGTCAGGCGCTTCAACGTGAACGTATACGAGGTCGAGGCCGTTATTGAGAAGCTCCAGCGCCTTTTTGCCCTTTGCGGCGAAGTCTGTGCGCTTTGCGCCTGTCGCGCCGGGCACGAAGGGCACCTCCATGCCGGTGCATATTCCCAGCCCCTTGAGAAGGTCAACCGCGCAGACGACGCCGGCCTTTACGCCGTAAAGCTTCTGGAAGGGCGCAAGCTCCGGCCTCGTGCCCTCTCCCCAGAACCAGCAGGAATTGGCGGGGTTTTTGCCGTCGGCTATCCTGCGCCTGTTTATGGGATGATCGCGAAGAAGCTCGTTGGAGCGCACCATGAAGTCGGATAAGAGCTGGCCGTACCTACCATATGGCATATGGTTTCTTATATGCCTGCCGGTTATGTCATGGGG
>CALCEX010000174.1 GCA_937900325.1 uncultured Clostridia bacterium
ACGGAAACTACGGCTATTCCGTAGGTGCGGCGTATGCCGGCGGTATTTTTTGCGCCCCAATATTGGGATATGAACACCGCGGCTCCGGAACATATTCCGAAGATTACCATATTCAAAAACCAGCCGAACTGGCCTGCCATCCCTACGGCGGAGAGCGAAAGATCCCCGAGCTGTCCTACCATGATGGTATCTATCAGAATGAATGAGCTGGTAAGCAGGTTTTGCATTGCCACAGGGAAGGCGAGCTTTAGCGCAATGCGCCAGAAGCCCATGTCGCCAAAGTATTTTTTAAACATATGACCTCCAGTAAGAGTCAAAAGGGTATTAGCCAACCGTATAAATATATATCAGCAAATAAGGATTTGCAATATAAAAGACTCACATACCGATTGTATGCTGCGAGAAATGAGTAGTATAATCAAAAAGAAGTGTTTTAAGCTGATTATTCATTTACGGAGGTGTTTCATATGTCGATAATGAGAATAGGCGTACTGACCAGCGGAGGCGATACCCCCGGCATGAACGCCGCCATCCGGGCGGTGGTGAGGCGAGGTCTCAGCTTTGGCGACGTTATGCTTGGCGTATACCACGGCTACGAGGGATTGATGGACGGCCGCGTAAAGCAGCTCCAGTCTTCAGATGTTCATGGGATAATACAGCGGGGCGGCACAATATTGCGCACGGCCCGCTCAGAGGTTTTCCGCACCCCGGAGGGACAGGCCAAAGCCATGCAGCTTATGGCGGCATATGAGATGGATGCGCTCATAGTAATAGGCGGCGACGGCAGCTTCCACGGGGCGCAGGCCCTTGCGGACCTTGGCATGAATGTAATGGGTATACCCGGCACCATAGATAACGACATAGGCTATACCGACTTTACAATAGGCTTTGATACCGCTGTGAACAACGTTATGGGTGAGATGGAGAAGATACGAGACACCATGCGTTCGCATGACCGGGTAGCAGTAGTCGAGGTCATGGGCAGGGCGTGCGGCGATATTGCGCTCTGGTCGGCCATGACGGCTCCTGCCGACATAGTGCTGACACCTGAATCGCCCAGGGACTGGAGCGAGGCCGCAAGTCAGCTCATGCATAATAAGCTCATGGGCAGGTTTACCAGCATGGTGATAATCGCAGAGGGCGCGGGCAAGGCGGCAGACTTTGCAAAGTTTGTTCAGGAGCATACCGATGTTGAGATAAAGCCGGTAGTACTAAGCTACATACAGCGCGGCGGCGCGCCCACTGCCGCGGACAGGATGCTTGCAACGCGCCTGGGAGCGAGAGCTGTTGAGCTTATACACGAGGGGGTGCGCAACAGGGCTCTCGGCATACACGACAACCATATAGTCGATGTAGACATAAATGAATCCACGGAACATAACGGAAATTATGACCAGAGCCTGTATGAACTGCACGGCAAGATGAACAGGATATACTGATAAAAAACAAACGGCGCCTGCCCTGATGAGGGGCAGGCGTTGTTTGTTGCAAAAGCTGCTTTTGCGGTAGTAAAAAACACATAGAGTACACCCGGACACGCTTCAAAGGTTCGCATGCGGCTGGTTGTGTGATATAATACCATAGATTATTTTGTTTTTGAAATGATAGGAGGGCGCCTATGAAGATATTGGTCTTGGCCGGAGGATTGAGCCCTGAGCGGGAGGTATCCCTTTCAACAGGTACCATGGTTTGCAACGCGCTCAGGGAGAAGGAGCAGGACGCCATACTTGTAGACCTTTTTTACGGCGTGGAGGAGCTGCCCGGGGATATGGAAAGCTTCTTTGCGGATAAGACGCCGCTGGCTCCGTATGTGATAGAAAGCGCGGTGCCCGATCTTTCAAAGATGAGGGAGGAGAGCCGAAACAGACCATACGGCACAATAGGCAGAAACGTAATAGAGCTTTGCAAGGCGGCGGATATAGTGTTTATGGCGCTGCACGGCGAGCCGGGAGAAAACGGCATGGTGCAGGCCATGCTGGATATGCTGGATGTAAAATATACCGGCGCGGGCTATCGGGGAAGCGCCATAGCCATGGATAAGACGCTCACGAAGCACATACTTATGGACAGGGGAATAAATACCGCGGAGGGCGTGATGCTCAAAAGAGGCGATCCCGTCCCAGACGTGCCGCTGCCCTGCATAGTTAAGCCCTGCTCCGGCGGTTCAAGCATAGGCGTGCGCAAGGTGTTCGATAAGGCGGACATACTGCCTGCCGTTGAGGAGGCGTTTAAATACGAGGACGATATACTCATAGAGAGATATATGTTCGGCAGGGAGATAACCTGCGGCGTGCTGGGCGACACGGCGCTGCCGCCGGCTGAGGTCATACCCAAGGGCGACTTTTACGATTACGCACACAAGTACCAGTCCGGCCTTATAACCGAAGTATGCCCCGCAGAGCTTCCGGCGGAGGTGACGACGGAGGTACAAAATATATCGCTGCAGGTATTCAGGGCGTTGGGCCTTGAGGTGTATGCGCGCATGGATTTCATATACGACGGCGAAAAGTTTTATTGTCTGGAGGCAAATACGCTTCCGGGCATGACCCCCACCAGCCATCTTCCCCAGGAGGCGAAGGCTATGGGCATAAGCTATCCCGATCTGTGCATGAGGATAATCGAGCTTTCGCTGGAAAAGTATGATAAATAAGGCAGGACATGATCTGTAATGATTAACTTTACCTTAGGAGAAATAGCAAGGATCACGGGCGGAAGGTATTCCGGCCCAAAGGAACTGATAGATAAGCGCATACAGGACGCTACGATAGACAGCAGGACGGTACGGCCCGGCTGCCTTTTCGTGCCGATAGTGGGAGAAAGATT
>CALCEX010000175.1 GCA_937900325.1 uncultured Clostridia bacterium
CCCGAAGGTGCTGCTGCTCGACGAGCCGTTCTCCGCGCTGGATTATCAAACGCGCCTCACCGTCTCAGACGAGATCTACGGCATAATCCGCAAGGAAGGCAAAACGGCTATCCTCGTAACCCACGACATAGCGGAAGCCATATCCATGAGCGACAGGATACTGGTGTTTTCATCCCGCCCTGCCAGGCTGCGGGCGGTTCACAGGATAGAGCTCACTGTTGGCGATACGCCTCTTTCCCGGCGCAACAGTCCCGAATTCAAGGATTATTTCGATATGATATGGAAGGAGATCGACCATGATGAGCAATAAGCGGGATACCGCGGCAGTTTCCCCCGAGCATGCGCGGTTTCTGTCGTCCGTAAAAAGGGCCGGCAGGCGCGTGACCTTCTTCAGATACTTCATACTCATAGCG
The DNA here is from genome assembly GCA_937900325.1 of uncultured Clostridia bacterium. Taxonomy (GTDB): domain Bacteria; phylum Bacillota; class Clostridia; order Christensenellales; family CAG-138; genus SFEL01. Next base: position 414 of record CALCEX010000175.1, read on the forward strand.
GCGCTCATACTCTGGGAGCTGTCGGCAAGAATTGGCTGGATAGACCCGTTCATCGTAAGCTCTCCGTCGCAGGTAATAAGCACCATAGCCCGGCTGTACAACGGCAATGAGCTGTTCCACCATATTGGCATAACTCTTTATGAGACAATAGTGGGCTTTGTGCTGGGTACGATTCTGGGCACGCTTATCGCAATACTTCTCTGGTGGAGCAAAAGCCTCTCCAGAATACTCGATCCATACCTCGTGGTGCTCAACGCGCTGCCAAAGATAGCCTTGGGGCCCATACTCATAGTATGGTTCGGCGCGGGAGTGAAGAGCATAATCATAATGGGCCTGCTCATATCCCTCATCGTGACGGTAATGACCGTGCTGGCCGGCTTCAATGAGATAACCGGCGAAAAGCAGCTTCTCATGAGGACGCTGGGCTCTACAAAGCTGCAAATACTCACAATGGTTGTGCTGCCCGCCTCTGTGCCTACGATCATGAGCGCCCTAAAAATAAGCGTAGGCATGAGCTGGGTCGGCGTCATAGTAGGCGAATATCTGGTTTCACGGGCGGGGCTCGGATATTTGATCGTATACGGCAGCCAGGTGTTCAAGCTGGACCTGGTCATGGCCAGCATAGTGATACTCTGTGCACTCGCCGCCGCCATGTATTACGCGGTTGCGTTCCTCGAAAAGCGGCTGATACGCTGGCGCGGCCACGCATAAGGTTGTATAAAACAGAAATTTATTATATAATGCTCCGGAACAATAAAAAACCGGAGCATTTTTGATTTGCAAAGCGAATTTGATTATCAAATAGCCATAATAGGCGGCGGGCCCGCCGGAGCTACCCTTGGGCGGCTGCTGCCTAAAGGCTTCAGCGCAATACTTATAGACAAAAAGCGGGCTGAAGGCGGCTTTGAAAAGCCCTGCGGCGGCCTGCTGGCGCCGGACGCTCAAAAGGCTCTCTCAAAATACCAAATAACGCTGCCCAAGAACATACTCGTGGACCCGCAGATATTCTCGGTAAAGACCATCGACCTCGCCTCCGGCCTCGTCCGGCACTACCAGCGCTGCTACATAAACCTCGACAGGCACGAGCTGGATATGTGGCTCCTCGGCATGATAAAGCCTTCGGTGCGGCGCGTCACAGGCGTTTGCGATGGGATAAAGCGAATTGACGGCGGCTTTGAAGTAAGCTGGCACGACGGAGAGCACAGGCATAGCTTTACCTGTAAATACGTCGTGGGCGCGGACGGAGCAAGCTCGATAGTCCGCAGTTCCCTGTTCAAGGCCAGGCGGCTCCGCCGCTACACCGCCATTCAGCAGTGGTTTCCCGAAGAAAACAGCCGGCCCTTTTACTCCTGCATATTCGATCCCGAGACGACGGACTGCTGCTCATGGTCCATTTCAAAGGACGATCATTTTATATTCGGAGGAGCGTTCCCCCAGGATAACTGCCGGGAACGGTTTGAACTTCAGAAGAAAAAGCTCCGTGCCCTTGGCATAAAGTTTTCGGAGCCCGTAAAAACAGAGGCCTGCGTGGTGCTGCGTCCCCGCTCCTTCTTTGACTTTTGCCCGGGCAAGGACGGCGCGTTCCTCATAGGCGAGGCTGCCGGCTTCATAAGCCCCAGCTCCCTCGAGGGCATAAGCTACGCCATGGAAAGCGCGGATATGCTTTCACGCGCCCTGTCGAAGAAGGATCCTATCTCAACCTACCGGCGAATGACGCTGAAGATACGGCTCAAGCTGGCGCTCAAGGTTATGAAGTGCCCTTTTATGTACAATCCGCTCCTGCGGAAGCTGGTAATGCTTTCCGGCCTTCAGAGCATAGAGCTCAGGCAGGAGGATTAAAAGCCTGTTTTCCCCCATCTTTCCGGGGGATTTTTTTGTTTTACGCGCAACCGATCTGCCCCTCCCTGATTGCGGCGGGGGTTTGCGCGTTTGGCGATATTATAAATTTAGATAACAAGCCGCTGATATCTATAATCGCTATTTCCAATAACAGAACGGCAATTATATAATAGGCGATGGTGTGCATAAGTATGCACTTTATTTGCAAACAGGACAAAAATGGGAAGCAGCAATGTCAGATATCATACTATCCGTAAAAGATATAACAAAACATTTCCGCCATATAAGGGCGCTGGACGGGGTATCCACAGAGGTTCGCGAGGGAAGCATAACGGCGATAGTGGGCGACAACGGCTCAGGCAAATCCACGCTGATAAAGATACTTTCCGGAACCCTACGGCCGGACGGCGGCAGCATTACCGTATGCGGGGCGGAGCATTCCCATCTTACTGTGCAGCGGGCAATAGAGCTTGGCATACGCACCGTATATCAGGATCTTTCGCTGGATAACTGCAAAAGCAGCGTGGAAAACATATTTCTTGGGGACGAGCTCATGCGCGGCCCGTTTTTA
>CALCEX010000176.1 GCA_937900325.1 uncultured Clostridia bacterium
ACCGGATAGAAAGCCTGATAGGCTCCGGCGGCATGGCGAACGTATATAAAGCCTACGATGAACAGGAAGGCCGCACCGTAGCCATAAAGATGCTCAAGGCTGAGCACAGGGAGGATACAGAATTCCTGCGCCGCTTCGAGCGGGAGGCGAAGGCGGTCATAACGCTGTCCCATCCAAACATAGTGCAGTCATATGATGTAGGCGTGGATGAAAAGGGCGTAAGCTTTATAGTCCTTGAATATGTACACGGACAGACCCTGAAGGAATATATAAAGTCAAAGACGCACCTGAGCCCCAGGGAAACGGTGGATATTGCCTCAAAGGTTCTGGACGCGCTGGGGCATGCCCACGATATGGGAATAATCCATAGAGACGTAAAGCCACAGAACGTCATAATATCGGACGATGGGACGGTCAAACTTACTGATTTCGGCATCGCCAGGGACGCCACATCGACTACACGTACCTTTGCGGGTACAAACGTCATAGGATCGGCGCACTATATCTCTCCGGAGCAGGCTAAGGGCGAGCAGGTGACGGCGGAGAGCGACATATATTCCTGCGCGATAATGATATATGAGATGCTGACGGGCACGGTACCCTTTGCAGGTGAAAACACGGTAGCCATAGCCCTTAAACACATACAGGAGGAAATGATACCTCCCATAGACGTCAACCCAAAGATACCTCCCGCCCTGTCAGATGTGGTACTGAAGGGCGCCGCAAAGGATCCGCAGAAGAGATACCCTTCGGCTGCGGCTATGAAGAAGGATCTTGAGCGCGCGCTGCGCGAGCCTCACGGCAGGTTTGCAAGGCTCAGCGAGCCAAACCAGGGGAAAAGCAAAAAGCGGACCAGCCGCAGCATAATGATGATATCCGCAGCCGTATTCGGCGTGTCGGTGGTATTTACGATGGTTTCCATGCTTACGGGCCTGTTTGCCAGGAGCGACGATGGCGGCTTCCTCGTTCCGTCGCTTGTGGGAAAATCGCTGGAGGAGGCGAGGAGCCTGTCGAAGCTTCGGGGCTTTAAGCTGGAGGTGGGGGATTACGTCATAAGCAGCGAATATCCGGCCGGCAGGGTAACGAGGCAGAACCCGGCAAACGGAGCAAAGGGACAGGAAGGCGATGTAATAAAGGTCGAGGTGAGCAGCGGCAGCGGCTATGCCATAGTGCCGGATCTCACGGGCAAAACCATACAGGAAGCTTCGCTGATGCTTTCCGAGGAAAATCTCAGCATCGGCAATGTGTACTACGATCCTACCTCAGATCAGCCCGAGGGGCAGATAACCCGCCAGGAGCCCGCTGTGGATACCCGTTTATCCGAGTTTGAGGCCGTGGATATATGGATAAGCGGCAATGAGACACAGCAGATCGAGATGCCTTCATTAGTGGGAAAAAGCACCGATACCGCAATAAAGATGCTGAACAGCAGCGGTTTCGAGAAGATATGGATAAGACTGGTTCAGCCAAAGGAAGGCGAGACTGAAGAAACGGTACAGCAGCAATCTCCGGCGGCGAATATGAGCATCGGCAAAAATACCCTCGTTGAGCTTTGGATCAACCGCAGCAATCCCGGCAATTACTACTCGGACATCGCGGTGAATCTGGATATACCGGATAAGGAACATTCCGTTGCCGTTACCGCCGTAGTGGGCAACGGAGTGGAGATAGTGCTGTACGAAGGCACGGTAAAAGAGGGTCCCCAGCAGGCCGTTGCATTTACAGCGTCCATGAGATACGGGGGCGAGTATGAATGCGTGGCATACGTTGACGGCGCAGAGGCCAAACGCATAGAAGCAAAATTTACGCTGAGATAAGCCGTATATGGAATATACCGGAAGAATAATCAAAGGAGTGGGCAGCTTTTATACCCTGCTTACCGATGACGGAGAATTCGTCTGCAAGGCAAGAGGAAGGTTCCGCAAGGAGGGCATAACGCCTGTGCCCGGGGACTACTGCCGCTTTGAAACGGACGGCGGCAAAGGCTATATTACCGAGATACTGACACGAAAAAATCTGCTTATACGACCGGCTGCGGCAAATATAGACAAGCTGATGATAGTGCTGTCGTCATCATTGCCAAGGCCTGATTACTGTCTCGCCGATAAGCTGATGATGCAATGCGAGCTTTCCGGCATAATTCCGGTCATATTGCTCAACAAGTGCGATGAGATGGAGAGGGAAACCTATGAGGCCACACTTGCCCAGTATAAAGATACGGGATACTGCATCATACCGGTGTCGGCGCATAACGGTACGGGAATAGACCGGCTCAAAGCCGAGATAGCGGGCAGCACATGCTGCTTTGCCGGCCAGTCGGCTGTTGGGAAATCTTCGCTTATGAACGCTCTTGCGCCGGGGCTGGAGCTGCCGGTAGGCCAGCTGTCCGATAAGATAGACCGCGGCAGGCATACCACCCGCCACGCCCAGCTGTGGCAGGTGTGCGGGGGCTGCATGCTGGATACGCCCGGGTTCAGCCTGCTGGATATGGCAGAGATAGATCCGGCAAAGCTCAGCCTGCTTTACCCCGAGATGCGGCCGCATCTCGATAATTGCAGGTTTTCGGAATGCCTTCATATGACGGAGCCGGACTGCGGCGTAAAGCCCTTCATCGGAAACGGCATAAGCCCGGAAAGATACGAAAGATACTGCAAATTTGCGGAAGAATTAAAGGAAAAGAGGAAGCACAGATATGATTAAGGTCGCACCGTCGATACTTGCGGCCGACTTTGCCGAAATGGGCAGGGCGGCGGAAAACTGCGAAAGCTGGGGAGCAGATTATATACATTTTGACGTTATGGACGGTACATTTGTTCCTACCATAACCTTTGGACCCGCGATGTGCGAGGCCGTGCGCAGGCATACGAAGCTGCCAATAGACGTCCATCTCATGGTGGAGCATCCGGAAACGTATATTCCGCTTTTCAGGGATGCCGGCGCGGATATGATCACCTTCCACATAGAGGCAGACAGGCATGCCCACAGGACGCTTCAGGCTATACATAATGCCGGCATGAAAGCAGGCGTCGTGCTGAACCCGTCTACATCGCCCGAGGCCGTTCGCTATATTATAAACGGCTGTGACATGGTGCTGCTGATGAGCGTTAATCCCGGCGCAGGCGGACAGAAATTCATACCGGAAACCGTGCAGAAGATAAGGCAGCTCAAGACCATAGCAAAAGATATGGGCGCCGATCCGGATATAGAAATAGACGGCGGAATAAATCCCGATACCGGCAGGCTCTGCGCAGACGCAGGCGCAAGCGTGCTGGTGGCGGGCAGCAGCGTATTCGGCGCGCCGGATCCAATAGACATGATAAAAAGGCTGCATGACATTGGCAGCCCCCGGGGTATTTAAAAGATCGAGCGGCGATAATTCGCCGCTTCTTTACTTTGAATTTAATTTTCTTCTTCGTGCGAAGCTTCGGCTTGCTCCTTGCGCTCCTTTTTTTCATCAGAGGTGTCCTCTACGAGCACCTTGACGAGGTAACGGTAAATATCCGCAGAGCTTGCCCGCCAGCGGGCAATGGCTTTGTTGGCGCTTTTATTATCCGGCAGCATGATCTCGATGCCTAAAAGCGTCCTGCTG
>CALCEX010000177.1 GCA_937900325.1 uncultured Clostridia bacterium
CTGGATCAGCAGGCGGCAATGGTAAAGGAGCTGTTCCCCGATGCAAAGACGGTGGGCATACTCTACTGCTCCGGCGAGGCTAACTCCGTATACCAGGCAGACGTTGTGAAGGAATGCCTTGAAGCCGACGGCCTGACCGTAAATATATTCACCTTCGCGGATTCCAATGACGTATCCACCGTGACCGCCAGCGCAGTAGCCGAGAGCGACGTTCTGTACATCCCTACCGATAACACCGCCGCCTCCTGCACCGAAGCCATAGCGGCCGTTACCGTTCCCGCCGGCGTACCGGTGATAGCGGGCGAGGAGGGCATCTGCAAGGGCTGCGGCGTGGCTACGCTGTCCATCAACTACTACGACCTCGGCCGTACCACCGGCGAAATGGCTGTAAAAATACTCAAGGGCGAGGCCAATATCTCAGAGATGCCCATAGAATACTTCCAGGATCCCGTAAAGAAATACAATAAGGATATGGCTGAAAAGCTGAACGTGACCATCCCCGATGGATATGTCGCCATAGAGGATTAACAGGAAGAGCTGAAAAATAAGACAAAGCAAGAGGAGAAATGAGATGAACGCAGCGGTTTGTTTGGGACTTCCCAGTATAGCTAACCTGATATCCAGAATACCGGGCGGTATTGCCCAGGGAATAATTTGGGGCATAATGGCGCTTGGCCTGTACATTACATTCCGGTTACTGGATATTGCGGATCTTACGGTGGACGGTTCCTTCGCGACCGGCGGCGCAGTAGCCATAATGCTCATAACCTCCGGCTGCCCCGCATGGGCCGCGCTGATAGCGGCCCTTCTTGCGGGGACGGCGGCGGGACTGTGTACGGGAATGCTGCATACCCGGCTTGGCATTCCGGCCATACTCTCAGGCATACTCACCCAGTTTGCGCTGTATTCCATCAACCTGCGCATAATGGGTATGTCCGCAAACCGTTCCGCCAATCCCGATACCTTCAAGCTGCTTATCACCATGCGCAGCATACCCGGGGCTATATTGAAGGGCGCAGTGGCGGCTGCGGTAATAGTGGCGGTAATGTACTGGTA
>CALCEX010000178.1 GCA_937900325.1 uncultured Clostridia bacterium
ATAGCTCTGGGGAACCGTTTTAAGGCTTTCCTGAGTGGTACGCATAACGGTGGGCAGATTCATTATCACTAAAGTGAGAGCGCCCGCCATAAGGGATGTGCCCATACCGCAGAACCGGCAGAAGAACAGCATTCCCACCAGGCCGTATATTATTGAAGGTATTCCGGAAAGCGTCTCCGCAGCATACTCTATGGCGGCCACCACCTTCTTGTTTGAGGCATACTCGGTGAGGTATATTGCCGCGCCTACGCCCAGCGGCACTACGATAAGTATCGTAGCTATAACGATATACAAAGTATTCATGAGGTCAGGCAATATGCCTATGCTGTCTGCAAGATAGCTGGGAGAGGTGGAGAGCAGCTCCCATGTTATATTGGGCAGCCCCTTATACAGCACATAGCCTATCAGAAACAGCACAAGCAGGCAGGTAAGCCCGGCAGAGAGCCACATGAGGCACTTCATCAGACCCACATATGCGCGGCGTTTGACCGATACGTTTTTTTCTTCCATGGTTTAACCTTCCTTATCCCTTTTGAGAAAGAAATTGGGTGCGGCGTTTATCAGCATGATGAACAGGAAAAGCACCAGTGCTATGGAGAACAGAGCCTGCTGCTGCAAGCCGCTGGAGTATGACATTTCGCTTGCCACGGCTGTCGTAAGGAACCTTACGCTCTGAAAAAGCGAAGGCATATTTGGCACGTTGCCCGAAACCATCATTACAGCCATTGCTTCTCCTATCGCCCTGCCGACGCCCAGAACCACCGCAGCTGCTATGCCGCTTCTTGCAGCGGGCACGGACACCCTGAAATACGTCTCTACGGGCGTTGCACCAAGGGCGAGGGAGGCGTCCTCATATTCCTTGGGCACGGCCTCAAGCGCGGTCACCGATACCTTAATTATAGATGGCAGTATCATAATGGATAGCACTATGATCGCGGCAAGCAGGCTGGAGCCGTCAGGCACGTTGAAAAGCTTTCGTATGCCGGGCACAAGTATCAGCATACCAACGAGGCCATAAACTACCGAAGGAATACCTGCCAGAACGCTCACCGCCGACTGT
>CALCEX010000179.1 GCA_937900325.1 uncultured Clostridia bacterium
CGAACACACATCAAATAAGTGTCAGGAGTAAGTATGAGAGTATCCAATGATGAAAACGCGATATTTGTAAGCGGTACGCTTGGCAGCGCGCCGGAGCTCAGCCACAGCCTTTACGGAGAGGATTTTTACAGTGCGGAGCTGCTTGTGCCGCGGCTCAGCGGCACCATGGATCACGTTCCGCTGACGATACCGGGGCGCAATCTCGCCTTCATGCCAAAGGTAGGCGAACGGCTATCGGTATGGGGACAGCTGAGAACGTATAACAGGCATACTGAACAGGGTACGCATCTTTGCATTACGGTGTTCGCCAGGGGCATAAAACCTATGGACGAGGAGGAGCTGCCTCAAAACGAGGTGTCGCTTTCGGGGTATCTTTGCAAGCCTGCGGTGTTCAGGACTACGCCGTTTCTGCGTGAGATAGGCGATATGCTGATAGCCTGCAACCGCTCCTTCAATAAATCGGACTATCTGCCATGCATAGCCTGGGGCAGGAATGCCCGCACCGTGAGCGAGCTGCCGGTGGGCAGCAGGCTGTATATTCAGGGCAGGATGCAGAGCAGGCGATACCAGAAACAGCTCGGTGACGGCACGGTGCAGGACAGAACGGCCCATGAGGTATCCTGCTCATTGATCGAGCTGCTTTAAGCTGGTTAGAATTTACAGGAGATAACTGATTTTACTATGGCAATGGACGGACTTAATCTCGCCGCCTCCGTGGCGGAGTGCAGGCGTATAGTCGGCGGTAGGATAGACAGGATACAGCAGCCCGAAAAGGACGAGCTTGTGGTCAGCTTGCGCTGCGGCGGCGAAAACCTCAGGCTGCTCATAAGCGCATCGCCGGAGCATTGCAGAATGCAGCTCACGAATGTGAAAAAGGAAAACCCCATAGACGCGCCGGCATTTTGTATGCTGCTGAGAAAGCGGCTCACAGGGGGACGCATAGCATATATAGAGCAGCCAAACCTGGACAGGACGGTGAACATAGGCATCGACGCGCAGAACGACCTTGGGGATACCGTTACCTTCGTGCTGTGCGCCGAGATAATGGGCAAATACTCAAATATAATTCTCATAAACGAGCAGGGCACGGTAGTTGACGCAATAAAGCGTATCGGAATAGGAATGTCAAACGTGCGTACAGTGCTGCCGGGGCAGAAGTACAAAAAACCGCCGGCGCAGGATAAGACCGACCCGACGAAGGCCTCCGTACAGGACTTTGAGGCAGTCATAGCAGGGGCGGAGGGCATGAGGATAGACAGGGCGCTTTCAAATACGTTTTTCGGCCTTTCGCCTAAAATGGCCGCAAAGCTTTGCGGTAATGTTACGGATAAACGCAGCTGCGGCGAACTGAACCCGAAGGAACGCAGGGAACTTGCGGAATACCTGCACCGCTTTTACTGCTGCCTTGCACAAGGCAGCATAACGCCCTGCGTTACGCTCAACGCCGCCGGCGAGCCTGAAGGAGTGCTGCCGTTTGTACCAAAGGAAGGCGAATACAGACCGGCGCCGACTATGAGCGAGGCGCTGGACTGCTTTTGCGCTGAAACCGCCGCCACGGCGCCGGCATAAGGAAGATACTGCAAAACAATATAGAGCGCTGCAACAAGAAGATAGCTTTGTATGACGAAGCCATAGCTTCCGAGGGAGATATTGAAAAGCTTAAATTGTTCGGCGAGCTGCTCATTGCAAACGCATACAGGATAATCTCCGGCTCATCGGAGGCCGCGGTGCAGAACTACTACACAGATCCGCCCGAAAATGTAATAATACCTCTGGACGCAAGATATTCCATAAACGACAATGCGCAAAGGTATTATAAAAAATACCAGAAGGCAAAGGCGGCCCGGGATATGGCGGCGCAGCAGCGGGAAAAGGCGCTGGAGGAGCTGAACTATCTGGAAGGACAGCTTTACAATCTGGACAAATGCACCGGTGACAGCGAGCTCAAAGAGCTTTCCGACGAGCTGATGAACGAGGGGTACATAAAAAAGCCGAGGGACGGAAGGAAGGGCCAGAAGCTGCCGCCTTCAAAGCCCATGTGCTTTGTATCGTCGGACGGCATAGAGATATATGTGGGCAAGAACAACAGGCAGAACGACGCGCTTACGCTGAAGTTTGCAGGGCCGAGGGATACATGGCTGCATACAAAGGATATACCCGGTTCGCATGTGATAATACGGGCAGAGAATCCGCCCAGGAGCACGCTGTATCAGGGGGCGCTGCTGGCGGCCTATTACAGCAGGGGCAGGG
>CALCEX010000180.1 GCA_937900325.1 uncultured Clostridia bacterium
CCTTAATGCGGGCAATAAGCTCCTTCGCCTCGAAGGGCTTTACCATATAGTCGTCGGCGCCAAGATCCAGTCCCTGTACCCGGTCCATAGTGTCGCCCTTTGCCGTGAGCATTATGACCGGAACGTCGCTCTCCTCCCGTATCCTGCCGAGCACCCCCCAGCCATCCATACCGGGCAGCATAACATCCAGCACTACCAGATCGGGCTTTGCCTTGTGGAATGCCTCCATGGCCATATCGCCCCGCTCACAGGTAGCTACCGTGCACCCTTCTTTTTTAAGGTACATCTCTATTATCGCCAGTATATTGCGGTCATCATCTATTACCAGTATTGATTTTTTATCCATTGCCGTAATATTCGCCTTTCACTTATTTTGCTTTGTCTTTCGTTGCAGAACAGCTTTGCTCGTCCCTTACGGTTATACCGTTTTTCAGAAGCAGCGCCGCCGTAACACCCACGCCCGGCCTGAGCATACCCGTAAAACTGCCGTCATAGATGAGGCTCGATCCGCAGGAGGGGCTTTTAGCCTTCAGGACGGCCTCTGTAACGCCGTACCTTTTGCATAGCTTCAGGGCCGCTTCAGCGCCGTTCACATACTGCGCCGTAACATCTTCGCCGGCCTTGTTCATAACCTTCGCTTTGCCGCATAGCACATCGAACCCATCGCCGCCCTGTATCTCAGCAGGTGTGCGGGGCGTGTCGAGTCCGCCCAGCACCTCCGGGCATATGCATATTGCGCCTGCTTTTACAAGCTCCTGCGCCCCTTTGTTCGGTTTTGCCATGCCGTCATAGCGGCAGGGTATGCCGTTCAGGCACTCTGAAATCGCTATCATAAATGATACCACCCAAATATGAACCTGGTATGAATAAATCTGCAAAAACAGTCCAAATCAGCCGTTTTGCGGCGCTTGTCACTGCTTTGCCCCCTTTAGCGTGACCACCGTTACGCCCGCGTCTCCCTCGCCATAGTTGCCGAGACGGAAGGATTTGACCCGTTTGTTTGTCCGGAGGTAATCCTGTATTCCGGCACGCAATGCGCCCGTGCCCTTGCCGTGTATTATATTTATCTCAGTAAGGCCGGAGAGCACCGCATTGTCTATGTACCTGTCGACCACCAATATTGCATCGTCTACCAGCATCCCTCTGATGTCCAGTTCCATTCCTACCTGGCGATCCTTCTCGAGACGTATTTTGCCCACGCCCTTTTGCGGCGTGTCGTCCTGTATCATG
>CALCEX010000181.1 GCA_937900325.1 uncultured Clostridia bacterium
GGCGACATTCGCAGTATATCACGCGGGCGGGCTGCTTGGCTGGAAGAAAGGCACCGTCGCAGTGCTGATATATGTGCTGCTTGGCGCAGTGGGACTTCCGGTGTTCAGCGGCGGCGTGGGCGGCTTTGCGGCGGAGGGAATAGTCAGAAGCGGCGTGGGCAGCGTAACGCTGGTGGACGACGACGTGGTGGCGGAAAGCAATCTCAACCGGCAGATAATAGCCCTTACTTCCACGATCGGGCGGCCGAAGGTAAACCTTATGGCAGAGCGGGCGCGGGATATAAATCCGGACGTGATCATAGACGAGCGGATCGTGCGGTATGACGATACCACGGCGGAAAGCTTCGATTTTACAAAATACGATTATATAGTCGACGCTATTGATTCCGTCACATCAAAGCTCATACTCATTGAACGGGCGAAGGCCGCAGGAGTACCGATAATATCCTGCATGGGCGCAGGAAACAAGCTGGATCCTACGGCGTTTCAGGTGGCGGATATAAGCGAGACCTTGGTCTGCCCACTCGCCCGGGTGATGCGGCGGGAGCTGAAAAAGCGGGGCATAGTGAGAGGAGTGAAGGTCGTATATTCCAAAGAGCCCGCCATATTTCCTGAGGACGGCAGCGAGAAGATACTGCCGGGAAAGCACCGCACCACCGGCAGCATAGCCTTTGTGCCTTCGGTTGCGGGTATGATAATCGCCGGCACAGTGGTAAAGGACATCGCAGGGGTATAGCGGGGTCAAAAACAGCCCATACTTGACCGATGATGTTATAGAGGTAAAAACAGTATGAAACTTACCGTATTGGGGCGGCACGGCCCATTTCCCGCGCCGGGAGGCGCCTGTTCAGGGTATCTTATAGAGGCAGGATATATAAAGCTTTGCATGGATCTCGGCAGCGGTACCCTTGGCAGGCTGAGAAGCATACTGCCGGAGCTGAAGCTGGACGGCATACTGCTTTCCCATCTCCATAGCGACCATATGTCCGATATGCTGGTATTGCGATACGCGCTTACGCAGCTCAGCGCCAGGGGGG
>CALCEX010000182.1 GCA_937900325.1 uncultured Clostridia bacterium
TGCGAGAGAGTTCCTTATAAGCGGCTTCAGGCTTGTAGCTACCGGCAAGGGCGTTGTCATAGCGGCGAACTGGCTGGGCAAGATAAAAACCACTACTCAGGCGGTGGCGCTGGTGCTGGTGATGCTCAGCACTCCAATACGCGCATGGCTGGGCTTTAAGCTTGATGTGATAGCAGTATGGGTATCCGTGTTTTTTACGGTCATATCTGCTGCTGATTATATTCGCAAGAATATCAACTGCATCAACTTGGACCAGATATAGCAGGGGCATTATAAATGAACGCGGAGATTATTTCTGTCGGTACAGAGCTGCTGATGGGGCAGATACTCAATACCAACACTCGATATCTTTCCGGCCGGATGGCTGATTTCGGCATAAATATGTATTATCATGTAACCGTGGGCGATAATCCCGAAAGGCTTAAGCAATGTATAGCTAACGCCTTTTCCCGCTCGGATATAGTACTGTTTACAGGCGGACTCGGACCTACCGAAGACGACCTTACCAAGGAGGCCGTAGCTGATTATTTCGGCCTTGAGCTCGTGGTGAATGAAGAATATAAAGCATGGCTGCTGGAAAAAATGTCCTCCCGCGGTTATCCATGTACGCCCAACAACATCAAACAGGTCATGTTCCCTACAAGCCACTGCATAATATTGCCAAATCCCAGAGGCACAGCGCCCGGCTGCATAATGGAGAAGAACGGCAAGGCTGCCATACTGATGCCAGGACCTCCATGGGAAATGGAACCCATGTTTGAGGAGGAGGTAGTGCCCTATCTGCAAAAACGCAGCAACTGCATCTTCCATTCCCGTACCATCCGTATATTCGGCAAGGGCGAATCGCAGGTAGAGTACGCTATAAAGGATATAGTGGATGCCCAGAGCAACCCGACAATAGCGCCTTATGCCAAGGCGGCCGAGACCACTCTCCGCATAACTGCCCGCTGCGGCAGCAGGGAGGAAGGAGAGAAGCTCATTCAACCTGTTATGCAGGCCATAGAGGATAGGGTGGGCGAATTTATCTATTCCACCCACGGCAGAGAAATGCACGAGGTATGCGCGGAATTGCTGAAAGCCAGCGGACTCAGGCTCGCAGTTGCGGAAAGCTGCACCGGCGGCATGATAACCTCAAGGCTTATATCCGTCCCCGGAAGTTCCGAATGGTTTATTGAAGGCGCTGTGACTTATTCCTGTGATTCCAAGATGCGCCGCCTCGGCGTAAGGGCAGAAACTCTGGAAAAGTATACTGACGTAAGTGCGGAGACTGCCAGGGAGATGGCAGACGGCATACGCCTCGGTAGTGGTGCTGATATAGGCATAGCCACCACCGGCTACGCGGGGCCTACGGGCGCTCCCGGACTGATTGGGCAGGTGTTTATTGCCGTTTCTACAGATGAGGGCTGCCAAGCATATGAGTTCCACCTCAAGGGCAATCGCGAAAGAGTGCGCGATGGCGCAGTGCTGAATGCGCTGAATCTTCTCAGGAAACAAATAATCGCAAAAAACAGGTGCAATTTGGATATTAACGTGTTATAATAATCTTAACAAGAAACAAATTAAGCTGTAAAGGCGGTCTGTGAGTATGATGGAAAAAGA
>CALCEX010000183.1 GCA_937900325.1 uncultured Clostridia bacterium
ACGGTGGTAGCTCCCGAAACGCCTGAGGTAGAATTCAGACAGCTTGCCTCCTCGGGGGTTTTTGAAATGGTACACGCCAGGGCGGGGCTGAAGCTGCGCTTCGGAGAGGTGACGGTGACGCTTTACAGCTCGGCGCACCCGGTGGAAACCTACGCTTTCGATATAGAGCACAAAGGAAAGCGTTTATTCTATACCGGGGACACGGGTATGCACTCAGAGCTGACCGGCCAGTGCAGGGGAGCGGATATACTGCTTGCCGACGCCTGTTTCTTGGAAAAGGAGAAGCCGGGCGAAAACGCCCCTCACCTTACTGCTATGGAGGCGGGAAGGGTAGCCAAGGAGGCGGGGGCAGGGCAGCTCATCTGCACCCATATATGGGGCGGCCGGGATATGTCCGGCGAGGTACTTGCAGAAGCCCGAAAGCAGTTCCCCAATACCCTTGTAGCGGAAGAAATGCACGAATATTTTGTATAGGGATAAAGATCGTAATAATTATTTATCTCCGCGGAAAACTAAAGGAAAAAGGAGATATGCTTATGATGAGAAAGACCGCCGCATGGCTGATAGCGTGCGCCATACTGATAACGGGGCTTGCGGTGATAATGATAGCCGCCCTTGCAAGAGACAGGAAGCCCTCAACAGATACCGCGCGGTTTGTTATCCAGAATGAATACAGGGCGCCGGGTAGAGACCCGGCGCCCTGATTCTTTTACCTGATCATTCGTCCTGATCCTGCTCGTCTTCCGGAACGTGTATGCCGGCTACGGCGTCAACCGGGAGAGAAAACATGACGGTATGAGCGGGGGACTTTACGCCCGCCTTATTCATTATGGCGCTCATTATGTCGTTGCGTTTGTTTGAGCTTGCCACTATGTATATCACGTCCTTTTCTTCGGCAATGGATACGCCGAAAAACCTTGCCCGCGATTCGTTCAACGCGCCCTTTGCCCGTACTATCGTGCCGCCGGTGGCTCCCGCCTCACGGGCTGCGTCCATTACCAGGCCGGTATGCCCCTGCTCGGCAATCGCAACTATAAGAGAATGCTTGGCTTCCTTCATGTCTTTCACCTCGTTTCCTATGATAGCGTCCTCAGTATAAAGGTATCTCAGCGCCGACGCGCCGCCTATACATTCAAGACTGATAAAATAGGCGATTCCGTTGTTTGGCGCATCTATATGCATTTCTGTACGCAGGTGCCTGAGTATGCGGGGACGCAGAGCGGAGGGCAGCACACAGTGCAGCATTACTTTCTCCTTGCGCTCAAGTCCGAGCATATCGAGAAGCTTTTTGCGCGCCGAGCCCTCGCAGAGCGAGCCCAAAACCACGCCCGCGCCGTTTCGCTGGAAAAAATCAATATAGTCCTGATCCTGATCGCGCCGCACTATGGCGGTTATCATACTGTATCCGTTCATTCTTCTTCCTCCCGGAAAAC
>CALCEX010000184.1 GCA_937900325.1 uncultured Clostridia bacterium
CGGCAAGCCGATAATATACCTCTGCGGACAGCGTATTCCAGATAGCCGCCCATGAAGATGTAATACCTCTCGACGAGCTGTATTCCATGTGCCAAAAGGCAAGGGAGATACTTGTCGGAGACGACCTTGTGGGCCGCGTCATCGCGCGTCCGTTCATAGGCGGAAACGGTAAGTATACCCGCACGGAGCACCGCAGGGATTACGCCATACCTCCGATAGAGGACACTATACTGGACGGCCTTACCGCGAAGGGCTTTGAGACTGTGGCCGTCGGAAAGATAGAGGATATATTCCACAAGCGGGGCATAACCACCGTAAACCATACCACCAACAACCCGGCAGGGATCGAGGCCACCATAGATTTCCTGAAGAATGGCGTCGGAAGCTTCATATTTACCAACCTGGTGGATACCGATGCGTTGTACGGACACCGAAACGACGTGGAAGGCTATGGCAGGGCTTTGGAGTATTTTGACAGCAAGCTGCCGGAAATAATGGGCGCAATGACTGACGATGATATGCTGATAGTTACTGCCGACCATGGCTGCGACCCCACTTTCCCCGGTACCGACCATACCCGCGAATATATACCCATACTGGTGTATGGTAAAAAGCTTAAGGAAGGCGTAGCGTTAGGCACGCGCCAGACCTTTGCCGATATAGGCTGTACCGTATATGAGTATATAACAGGCGAATCCTGGAGAACAGGTACCTCCTTCCTGAAGGAAATACGCTAAAATTTAATAAACTGCGCAATAATGGCCTCCTTTGCCTAATATTATTAAATAACGGCAAAGGAGGTCTTTTTATGTGTAAAAGGTTGGCGGGGATGCTGCTGGCAGCGGTAATGCTCATAAGCTTCAAAACGGCATACGGCGAGGAATATCCGGTGGACGTATCCGGCATGAAGGCGGCGGTGCTGTGCAGCCTGGACGGCCAGGGCATAATCGAATACAATTCGGCCGAAAGGCTGGAGGTGGGAGGATTGGGACGGCTGCCGCTGCTGCTGGCTGTCTGCGATAAAATAGACGGCGGCGGGTTGGCGCTTACGGATAAGGTCGCAGTCAGCCGCGAGGCGGCAAGGGCGCCGGGATCTACTGCTTTTCTGGAGGCATATGAGAACGCCGAGGTATCCATGCTGCTGAAAGCGGCGGTGGTAATATGCGCGGGAGACGCCATATATGCCTTGAGCGAGGCGGCATACGGATCCATGGAGGCCTGCGCAATGGCGGCGGCGGAAAAACTCAACGGCATGGGCATACAGGCGGAAAGCGGAGAAATAGCCAGCGGAAGCGTCAGGCTTTCTGCGGATGATCTTGTAAGGATAGGCGGCAAACTGAGCGAAAGCGAATGCTTCTCATTGTACAGCGGCATATTTTACGACGCTATACAGCACGAGGATGGCAGAACGACCGAGCTTGCAAGTTCAAACAGGCTTATAAAGAGCTGCGTAGGTACAAACGGCGTAGCTACCGGCTCGTCGGCCGGCGCCGGATACTGCGGCGTCTTTTCCGCGAAGCGTGGCGGCGGCGTATTTATCTGCGCCGTAATAGGCGCTGAAAACTCATCCGAAAGGGCGGCTAAGGCAAAGGCGATGCTGGAATATGCCTTTGCCGCATACGATATAAGGACGGTGGCAAAGCAGGGCGAGCGCATAGCGGCGGTCGAGGTAAAGAACGGAACGGCTTCCGTAGCAGAGCTTACGGCGAGAGAAGGAGCGGTGTGCCTTCTGCCGAAGAATGCCGAGCTGCAATCAGATAAAGACATACCGGATATGCTGGAAGCGCCGGTATCAAAAGACGACGTGCTGGGAAGCGTAACATACAGCCTTGACGGTGCGCAGATAGCCAGGGTAGAACTGGTATCCCCGGTCGATATACCCCGCGCGGGCATTGTAAATTATGCGGGACGGATACTCTGCGAGTGGCTGCATGCCTGAAGGCTCTGCGGTTGCATACTTTTGAGCAATAGCGTATAATAAAAACGATTATTTTGACAGGAGAAATACCATTGCTTAACAGTATCGCAAACGGAATATCCGGCTCCCTCGGTTCCTATATAATGGAGCTGCTTTACAGAATGCCGGCAATCTTGGTGGCGCTGGCCTTCCATGAGTGGGCTCATGCCTATGCCGCATATAAACTGGGGGATCCTACCGCTTACAATTTGGGCAGGATGACGCTGAATCCCCTTGCCCATATTGATCCCGTAGGACTCATAATGATGATGCTGGTGCGCTTCGGCTGGGCAAAGCCTGTGCCCGTAAGCACGCGCAACTTCAAGCATCCCAGAAGGGATGAGATAATAGTATCTTTGGCGGGCGTGGCTATGAACCTCATGCTTGCATTTGTTACAATGCTCATATTTTTCGGCCTCATGGCGGCGGGCAAGGCTGACAACGCCGCGCTCAATACTATTTTTTATTATTTCTACTTTATAAACCTGGGCCTTTGCGTGTTCAATATATTACCCATACCGCCTCTTGACGGCTTCCATGTGGCCTCCTGCCTGTTTATGCGCAGCATTGGCCCGAAGCCGTTTATGTTTCTGCAGAAGTACGGCTTTGTGATACTTATAGTGCTGCTGATGACCAACTGGCTGGACGGCATTATGTCGTCTGCTGTGAACTTCCTGATGTCCGGCATGATGAATATGTGCGCAGCCATATACGGCTTGTTAGGGCTTATGTAGCATGGCTTATGAGGTAAACCTTAAAGAATTCCAGGGGCCTTTGGATCTGCTGCTTCACCTTATAGAGCAGTCGGAGGTGGATATCAAGGATATTTTTATATCCGAGATAACCGCGCAATATCTTGA
>CALCEX010000185.1 GCA_937900325.1 uncultured Clostridia bacterium
CGTGAACGGCATACGGGAAAAGGAGGAGGCAATAAAAGAAAAGCTGCGCAGGGTAAGGGCGCGGGTGATGGCCGCCATAAACAAGGCGGATGCGGCTACGCTGGATAATATCGAAACCGCAAGGGAGCGACTTGAAAAAGAGAGCTTCATAAAAGAAATAATCAAGATATCTGCCGCCGAGGGCAGAGGCATGGACAAGCTGGAAGCAGCCCTTAAAGCCTGCCTGGTGGAAGGCCCTCAGTATTTTCCGGAGGACATGGTGACCGATCAGCCGGAGCGCGTGATATGCGGCGAGATAATACGGGAAAAAGCGCTTATGCTGCTCAAAGAGGAGGTTCCCCACGGCATCGGCGTCGGCGTGGACAAGATGGTACTCAGAGACGACGGCATGTACGACGTATGGGCCACCATATACTGCGAAAGGGAAGGCCACAAGGGAATAATCATCGGCCGCCAGGGCAGTATGCTCAAAAGGATAGGCAGCGAGGCGCGCAGGGACATGGAGTGGCTGCTTGGAGCCCGTGTAAACCTTCAGCTATGGGTAAAGGTAAAAAACGACTGGCGCAACAGCGCCTCGGTAATGAAGGAACTGGGCTACGAATAGAGCTTACCATCGGGGGCGGCCTTATGGCCGCTCCCCAAGACTTTTTTTATAGGCGAGGTAATCCCTGACGCTGCCTGTGCGCAGAAACCTCTGCCATGATGAGTCGTGAGCAGAGAGAGCGGCGTTTTTGCGAGTATCATTTTGCTTCATAATAATGTGACCGTCCTGTTTTTTTTATAGTCTCTGCATATGGCGCGCGCCGCAAGACAGATAATTGATGGAAGGAGTGGGCGAATATGTCATCAAGGAAGGTTTTGGGCATAGTCACCCGCTATGCAAATTACCGGGATAATGACAGAATGGTCAACATAATTACGGATAACGGCATCATAGGCGCTGTAGCCAGGGGATGCAGAAGGCAGAACAGCCCCCTTCTCAGCGCTGCCGAGCTTTTTGTTTACGGCGAATTCGTATTGTTTGAGCGGCAGGGCAAATACACCGTGGATTCCTGCGAGGTGAGGGAGAGCTTTTACCCGTTGAGGCAGGATATGGACAGATTTGCTGCCGGCGTGCACGCGCTGGAGCTGGTGAACGATATTGCCCCGGAGGGCGAAAAGAGCGGCAGCCTGCTCAAGCTTTTATACTATGCGCTGAGCTATATGGCATTTACCGATAAAGACCCGATGGATCTCGCCATATGCTTTACTGTCAAGTGCCTGGCGCTTCTGGGCTATACCCCGGCCATAATCTCCTGCGCACACTGTGGGCAGGATATTCGCGGCCATGCCCGCATGGGCTTTGACCCTGAGGCGGGCGGGGCCGTTTGCAGCGACTGCATGACAGGCGACTCCAAACGAATAAGCCCTTTGTCATTGGAGGCTGTGCGGCGAATGCTGCTGCTCGGAGATGACGAGATGAACAAGGTGGCGCTTCCGGAAAAGGTGCGCGCAGAGCTTCGCCGGGCAGTCGGCGGATACGCAGAGCACATCCTGGAACGGAAGCTGAAGTCCTTTTATAGCATAGGCGTCATATGAAATGCATCAACACTGTCAATTGTCTTATAAATAACAAACGAAAATGAAGTTTCTCCGTCAAAATTGTCGTATTTTTATTGCTTCCTAAAGAAAAAAAGAGTATAATACAATATTGCCTGAAATGATTAGGCAGCGTTATTTTTGCTAAAAATTATTAGATATAAAAATTTTAGTATGGAGGAAACAAATGAGTAAGAAGAAGTACGTATACCTTTTTAGTGAAGGCAATGCCCAGATGCGCGAGCTGCTGGGCGGCAAGGGCGCGAACCTGGCCGAGATGACCGGCTTGGGTCTGCCTGTTCC
>CALCEX010000186.1 GCA_937900325.1 uncultured Clostridia bacterium
TTCGGTTGATATTATGCGGTAGGTTTCCTCTATAAAACGTCTTTGGGTAAGATCCTCTCGCATGAGGGCCCTCCTTGATCAGATTATAATCGCGGTTATTTAATGAGTCAATATGTTATACAATTAACACTATAATACTTTATTATGACGAAAAAAGCAATAACACAGGGACACATCCGCTGAAAAAAATATGCGTTCAACATAAAACCGGCCCAAGCGGCAATGCCGCCTGAGCCAATCATGCCTGTGCGGGAATCAGTCGCGGGCCCTGGTCCTTACTTCCTCCAGTATCTTTTCCTTGAAGGCGTCGAGGGTCATTGCGCCAAGGTCGCCGCCCTTGCGGGAGCGGACGGATACAACGCCGTTTTCAACATCGCGGTCGCCTACGACCAGCATATAGGGGATACGCTGGAGCTGCGCCTCGCGGATCTTGTAGCCCAGCTTTTCGTTGCGGTGGTCAACTTCTACACGCAGGCCGAGCTTGTCGAGCTCGGAGGCTATATCGTCGCATACCTGAGCGGTACGGTCGGTAAGGGGCAGCACCTTTATCTGCACGGGAGCCAGCCAGGTGGGGAACGCGCCCGCGAAGTGCTCGGTGATAACGCCTATGAAGCGCTCGATGGAACCCAATACGACGCGGTGTATCATTACGGGGCGATGCTTCTGGCCGTCTTCGCCTATGTATTCAAGGTCGAACCTTTCGGGCATCTGCATATCCAGCTGGATAGTACCGCACTGCCAGGTACGGCCGAGGGAGTCGGCAAGGTGGAAGTCGAGCTTGGGGCCGTAGAAGGCGCCGTCGCCCTCGTTTATGACGTAGCTCTTGCCCATGTGCTCTATGGCCTTCTTGAGGGTATCGGTAGCAAAGTCCCAGGTTTCCTTATCGCCGATATGATCCTCGGGCATGGTGGAGACCTCGATCTGATAGGTCAGGCCGAAGGTGGAGTAAACTTCGTCAAACAGACGAACTACGTTCTGTATCTCATGCTCCATCTGATCCCAGGTCATGAAGATGTGGGCGTCGTCCTGGGTGAAGCAGCGGACGCGGAACAGGCCGTGGAGCGCGCCGGAAAGCTCATGGCGGTGTACGAGGCCGAGCTCGGCCATGCGCAGAGGCAGTTCGCGGTAAGAATGGGGCTCGAGCTTGTAGACCAGCATGCCGCCGGGGCAGTTCATGGGCTTGATCGCATAATCCTCGCCATCTATTACGGTGGTGTACATATTGTCCTTATAGTGATCCCAATGACCGCTCCTGTGCCACAGCTCCTGATTGAGAATTATAGGAGTGGAGATCTCCACATAGCCATACCGCTTATGCACCTCGCGCCAGTACTCAAGCAGGGTATTGCGCAGCACCATGCCCTTGGGGAGGAAGAAGGGGAAGCCGGGGCCTTCCTCCATGAGGGCGAACAGGCCGAGCTCCTTGCCGAGCTTGCGGTGGTCGCGCTTCTTGGCCTCCTCGATGCGGTTGATGTATTCATCGAGGTCGGCCTTCTTTTCAAAAGCGGTGCCATATATGCGCTGAAGCATCTTGTTCTTTTCGCTGCCGCGCCAGTATGCGCCCGCAACGCTCATAAGCTTTACGAATTTTACCTTGCCCGTATTTTCAACGTGGGGGCCGGCGCACAGGTCGGTAAAGTCTCCCTGGCGATAGAAGCTTATTATGGCGTCCTCTGGCAGATCCTGGATAAGCTCTACCTTGTAGGGCTCGCCCTTTTCCTCAAAGTACTTTATCGCCTCGGCCCGGGGCAGCTCAAAGCGCTCGAGGGGCAGCCCCTCGGCGATTATCTTTTCCATCTCCTTCTGTATCTTATCGAGATCTTCCGGGGTGAAGGGAGCCGCATCAAAGTCGTAGTAGAAGCCGTTGTCAATGGCAGGGCCTATGGCCAGCTTTGCTTCGGGATGCACCCGCTTTACGGCCTGGGCGAGTATATGGGCGGCTGTATGGCGCATGGTCCAGCGGCCGTCTGCATCTTCCCAGGTGAGGAGCTTGAGGCTGTGGTCGCCCGTGATGGGGCGGAAGGCGTCCGCCCGGTGACCGTCTATCTCGGCGGCAAGCGTGGCTTTCTTGAGACGGGGGCTGATGGACTCAGCTATCTGAAGGGCGGTCATGCCGTCCTCATATTGCTTTACGGAGCCATCGGGAAAAGTGATATTCATGGTGTTCCTCCTTATATGATGTAAATCAAGCTTTGCGGATAATATAAAAATGCCCGCCCCAAGCTCGAAGCAAGGGACGGACAAATTCAAACATATCGGTTATCCGCGGTTCCACCCTAATTGGCATAAAACCCACTTTATAAAGGCTGTACCGCGCCCAAAGCGAACCGCAGTAGCGGGGCGGTATTCCCAAACGCCGTGCCATAAAAGGGCTTTCAGCCGATGACCCTTTTTCTCTTGATGGCGCATTTGCATCGGTACTTGACCCGTATCAATCCACGATAAAATATAAAATATGAATTGATTATATGCCCGTCCGGCGCCTTTGTCAAGGGCGGCTATGGGAAAAATTGCTGGCAGGTCAAAGCCGGCATTATACACATAATATGCCCGTATGCCGAAAAAAAGCGCGGCTGATACGGCCGGGAACCCATGGGAAAACCCCGGCATATGATGCAGGTATAGCGGGATAAGGAGAGTAAGGTGCTATGGCAGTGTGCTCGGTGGGCACTATGAAATACGAAGCGGATATAGGCAGGCTCATGGGGCGGCGGCTTGACAGGCTGGGCGGCGGTATATCGCCAGAATGCGAGCGGGGCTTTGCGGAGGCCTCAATAGAGGGCGGGGCACAGCTTGCGCAGTGGTGCGAGGCTGTGGCCGAGCTGCTGCTCATGGATCTTGCTCAGTTCGAGATAGCCTATATGGTAAACGGGCTGCCTCTTACGCTGGAGGAAAAAAAGGCTGTGCTGCCCGAGGCCATATGCATGGCAAAGCGCGCCTCCGGCCTGGAAAAGCTGCAGGGGGAGCTGATGGATTACTTTGAGAGGAACAGCTTTCTCTCTCTTGAGGGATATATGCGCTTTCGAATGAAGGACTACCGCAGGCAGTGGGAAAGATGCGTATATGCGGCGGCCGACGAGATGCTTCTGAACGACGAGTATACGGAGCTGCTCAAAGTGCTCTCCACGTTCGTAAAGCTGCGCTCCCCGGGGGCGGGAGACGTGTATGTGATACTCAATCCCGACGGCAGCTGTACCTTCACGGGTGATAACGATGTGAGGATAGACTACGAGCAATGCAGCGAGGAGGGAATAATGAGCGTGCTGGTAGGCCTTTCACCCGACCGTATTACGGTATACGATCTTTCGGGAGGCAGAAGCGCGGAGCTTTATGATAACCTCATACGTGTTTTTGACGGCAGGATAGGGTTTTTCAGATAGACCCGGAGTCGTATAAATGATATAATCATCATGGGGGAAGTGTCCATGAATGATATCATAGAGGAAAAACTGAAGCTGCTGCCTGACGAACCGGGCGTATATAAGATGTACGACGGCAGCGGCGAGATCATATATGTCGGCAAGGCCGTGAACCTGAAGAACAGGGTGCGGCAGTATTTTCAGCATACCCCAAAGCCTCCCAAGGTAGAGGCTATGGTTTCCCATATCGAGGATTTTCAGTATATCATAACATCGAACGAGACAGAGGCCCTGACGCTGGAAAGCAATCTCATAAAGGCGCTCATGCCGCGTTATAACATATTGCTGAAGGACGATAAGCATTTTCCGTATGTAAGGCTGGATACAAAACAGGATTTTCCACGGTTTGAAGTCGTGCGCAAGGTCAAAAAGGACGGCGCGAAGTATTTCGGCCCTTATCTTTCGAGCCTGAGCCTGAAGGATGCGCTTACGGCAATACGGGATATATTTCCGGTCAGGCACTGTAAAAAGGATATCCGTAAGGCCATCGCCCGCAATGAGCGCCCCTGCCTCATGTATCACCTGGGCAAGTGCTGCGCCCCGTGCAGCGGCAAGGTCAGCCGGGAGGAATACCACAGGCTGCTGGAAAGTGTAAGCAGGTTCCTCGAGGGGCATACCGGCCCGATAATTGAACTGCTCACTGAACAGATGCGGGCTGCTTCGGAAAATATGGAATACGAAAAGGCGGCGCAGCTCCGCGACAGGATAAAGGCCATAAACAGTCTTGCGGAAAAGCAGCAGGCCATATCGGTCGCCGGCAGCGAACGGGATATATTCGCATTAGTGAGGGACAAGGAGGACTCGGTGGTATTCGCCCTGTTTGAGCGGGGCGGCAAGATAATCTGGGCCGAGAGCATGAGCATAACCTGCGGGGAAGAGACGGCGGGCGAGATAATGGCCTCCTTTTTGAAGCAGCACTACGCCGACGGCGCGCCAGTGCCTAAGGAGATAGTGGTGAGGGATATGCCGGAGGAGCGGGAGGCGCTGGCTGAATGGCTGAGCGGGAACCGCGGCGGCAAGGTCGAGATAATATGCCCCCAGCGGGGCGAAAAGAAAAAGCTGACGGAAATGGCCTACCGAAACGGGGTCGAGGCCATAGAGAAGGCCAGAGAGCTGGAGCACAGGAGCTGGGAGCGCGGTCAGGGCGCCATGCTGCGTCTTTGCGAGATAATAGGCCTGGACGAGATACCCGAGCGCATGGAGTGCTACGACAACTCACATATACGCGGAAGGGATACCGTATCCAGCATGGTAGTGTTCATAAACGGCAAAAGCGCGCCTAAGGAGTATCGCCGCTTCCGCATAAAAGAGGAGGCCAACGGCGACGACTATATGGCCATGCGGGAGGTGCTTACGCGGCGCTTCCAGAGGGCGAAGGACGGGGACGAAAAATTCACGCGCCTGCCCGACCTTCTGGTAGTGGACGGCGGCAGAGGGCAGCTCAACGTAGCGCTTGAGGTGCTGGAGGAATTTGGCCTTTCGCATATCCCGGCCATAGGCCTTGCGGAGCAGAA
>CALCEX010000187.1 GCA_937900325.1 uncultured Clostridia bacterium
AACCTGTCCGCAACGGCTATGCTCTTATTTATTATCTCATCCGCCCTGTCATCTATGAGCAGGGTGGTATAGCCCAGAAATCCGGCTACCCTGAGTACCGCGCAGCCCACATGGCCGGCGCCGCACATGACCAGCAGCGGCTTTGCGGGAAAAGACTCTATAAGCACCTTTATATGCCCGCCGCAGGTCATTCCGGTGTTGTTTGTGGCGGCGGGGGAGAGGGCATATATCCTGAAGGCATTCTCGCCCGTGCGTATGCATTCTATCGCGTCTTTGGCGGCGAGGCATTCGGCGGAGCCGCCGCCTATGGTGCCCAGGGTATCCCCATTTTCAAACACCAGCATCTTTCCGTTTTTGCGGGGGGTAGAGCCGTCCGCCTCTACTATGGTCACCATGGCGTGGCTTATGCCGCCGTTCAGCGCGTCAAGCTGTTCTTTTAACAATGCAGCGGGATCCATTTTGTTTTCCTCCTGTGGGAATGTAAGCTTTTTTTATTATACCACAAGGGAGAAAAAATCAATATGCCTGCATGGCGGCTTTATCTTGCCGAGCCCTTCAGAGCCTTTTGCATGAATTCCCAGGTAGATATGCCGCTGGGACGGTTGTATCTGCCGAGAAGAAAAAGACATTCCGGGTCCCGCGTGATGTAGTTGCATTTTTCCTCGCAGCTCAGCGACGCTTTAAAGCCGAGCTCCTTCAGGTATTCCGTAGTATCGGGCGTTATTGCCCCGAAGGGATAGGCATATGCGGTGGGCGTTATGCCGCACTTATCCTGCAGGAGCTGCTGCAGCTTTATACAGTCGCCGCAGAAGAAGGCCTTATAGCTTTGGCCGGTCTCGCCCTTCCTGCGCTTGCTGCCGAAGCGCGGGGACCGGGAATGCATATCGTAGGAATGATTCTGTATCTCCACATGCCCGCTTGCGGTTATTGCCCTTATGTCCTCATAAGACAGATGGGCGTAGTTCGGGTTCGGATCGGGCGTTTCGCTGAAGGCTGCGGTGTAGCTTCCAACTACGGATATGACTGCCTTTATATCCAGCTCCTCGAGTATGGGCAATATGTATGTAAGGTTATTGAGATATCCGTCGTCCAGAGTCACCAGGACGGGCTTTTCGGGAAGGTCGTCCCCTTCGGTATATTCTATAAGATCCTCGATAAATACCGTTTCGTAGCCGTTATCCAGAAGGTACTGCATATCTTCCCGAAAAACCGAAGGGGAGACCACATATGTGCCAGCCCGTGAGCGGCTTTTGAGTATGCTGTGGTACATTATTGCGGGCAGCGGCACAGGCTCCGGAGCCGGGTTATAGACCGGGGCGGCCCCGCAGCCGGAAAGCAGGAGAAGCGAAGCCCACAGGGCGATAAGTTTCAGCTTGAATTTCATGGAATAAGGATATGAACGGCGAAAGGGGTAAATGCGTACCGCAGCAGAATAAAACAGCTATTTCGATAAATGAGAATTGTTGATGGATAGCATGAGGAAAAATAATATTAGACTGTTTCCGATAGATGAAAATGATAAGATATAAACTAAATTGCTTGAAAAAATGAGCGTCTTTGCCGGCGCGCGGATAAGATATTTCGGCCTAAGCCTTAAAAAAACAGTAATTGACATTGATAAGACATACTGCTAATATATACCCGATGAGTGTTAATTGCTTGTCATGTACAGCTTTTCTTACAGTCGGCATGATCGGTATCGCTTAGGTCGGCATAATCGTTATTGCTTAATCAGTCAGTATTGCTGAAACAGGTTAACATCTAACACAATACGACCCGCCCAAAGGGGACGTCCCCTTTTGTATTTGTATTACATACAAATACAATCCCCGCACTTCTTGAACAATGGGTAATGCCCGTTTAGTTCATATAATCAATTAGGAGGAAGAAAACACATGAAGAAGCTTATAGCTTTGATGCTGGTTCTGGTGATGGCAGTTTCCTTTGCGGCCTGCTCTCAGCCCGCTGCTGATGAGACCACTGCTCCCGCCGATGGCACCACCGAGGGAGCTACCGACGCTGGCGAGCTCAAGTGGGATCCAACTAACGTACAGGCTTCCGTAGAAGCGGCCGTTGCTGCTACCGATGGCAAAATAGCCATAATCACCAACACCGTTTCCCAGAATGAGGAAGAATACCGTTCCGCAGCCGCCATGGTTGAAAAGTACGGCGACCGTGTCATCCACGACACCATGCCCGATAACTTCATGGCAGAGCAGGAGCAGTTCATCTCCGTTATAAACAAGTACGGCACCGATCCCGATGTAAAGTGCATCATCATCAACCAGGCCTGTCCCGGTTCCAACCCCGGTATCGATAAGGTAGCCGAGGTTCGCGACCTTGAGGATCTGCTGGTGATCTACTGCACTCCCCAGGAGAACCCCACCGATATCACCACCCGTGCGGACATTGCCATCTCCGTTGACGAAGTTGGCAAGGGCACCTATATGGCCGAGAAGGCTAACGAGATGGGCTGCAAGACCTTCGTGCATTACAGCTTCCCCCGCCATATGGCTCAGGTAACCCTGGCTGGCTGCCGCGATAAGATCAAGGCCAAGTGCGAAGAGCTGGGCATCGAGTTTGTTGACGCTACTGCTCCCGATCCCACCGGCGACTCCGGCGTTTCCGGCGCACAGCAGTTCATCCTTGAGGATGTACCCAAAATGGTAGAAAAGTACGGCCAGAATACCGCCTTCTTCACCACCAACTGCTCTATGCAGGTTCCTCTCATCAAGGCTGTTTACGATGAAGGCGCCTACTATGTACAGCCCTGCTGCCCCAGCCCCTATCACGCATTC
>CALCEX010000188.1 GCA_937900325.1 uncultured Clostridia bacterium
CCATACCTGCCACGCCGGCTATCCAGCCCAGAACAGGTATTATCATCACAACAGAGCTTGCTATGAACCACAGCAGCAGGCATATTACCTGATTGACATGATGGCGCACATAGCTGGAGTCCTTATCCAGTATAAGCATCACTGCCGCAAGAGGCATGAGCACATAGGACAGCGCCGCCAGATTGCGGTACTTTTCCACATCGTTATTGAGAGCCGCATTGTCGTTGATGTTTTCCATATATGTTCCTCCGTTAATAAGTTCTGCGTCTTTCTTTCCGCACCTTATACTTTATATCTATATACGCCAGGGTTCAATAGCATTTCGCGCTATTTAAAAAAACCTTAAAATCATACCCTTCTCAGCCCTTTTGGAATGTGATTCTTAAGCGCCCCGTCAACCGCCTTGCCAAAGCCTACCGGGAAGCCGCCTGCGCAAAGCGGCATATATCCCCTCAGCCCTCCGGATATCTCTATGGTATTGCCCCTGAGGAAGGCGTCCAGCCGCGGGTCGTCCGGCGCAAGATCTATTGCGCTCCTGTATGTGCCGCCGTGCGCCGCCATAAAGAGGCTGTGGGCGGGAGCAAACCTGCCCTTCAGCATATCTCCCGCATACACCCCGGCGCCGAGCAGCCTTACCGCCGACAGGCCCGCAGGCAGCTCCCCGTCTATCAGCAGTACACGTCCGTCCTTCAGCATGTACGCTTTGCCCTTTGGCAGCTTTTCAAAGGTATGCTCCATAAAGGCTGAATAGTCCTTCTCCAGGCAGGGCGAAAGCTTCATGGCCGGCTGAAGCGCACAGTCATCGCCGGATTTTTTAAGCCTCGCGGCAAAATGCCCTTCCCCCTCGCAGGTATGCGGATACAGCCGCTGTGCCAGCTCTATCTCCATATCCGGAAACTCCGAGGCGAACCAGTCTACATTATCCTCGTTTTCCTCCCGCGAAAAGGTGCAGGTGGAATAAATCAGCTTTCCGCCGGGGCGCAGGGCCTTATACGCGCTTTTGAGTATGGCCCGCTGCCGCTGGGCGCAGGATATTACGTGCTCCTCCGACCACTCGGTTATCGCCGCCTCGTCCTTTCTGAACATACCCTCGCCGCTGCATGGGGCGTCCACTATTACCCTGTCGAAATACTCCGGCAGCGCCTCGCAGAGCGCATCCGGACGGGCGCAGGTAACGGCAGCGTTTGTCACCCCCAGCCGCTCCAGCGTAAAGCCCAGTATCTTTGCCCTGCCCGGCACTATCTCGTTTGCTACGAGCAGTCCTTCCCCGCGCATACGCGCCGCGACGCCGCCGCTTTTGCCGCCCGGTGCGGCGCATAGATCCAGCACCTTCATTCCCGGTTTTATCTCCGCCGCGGCGACCGGCGCCATGGCGGAGGGTTCCTGGATATAAAACAGTCCCGCTATATGATATGGATCGCTGCCTATACCGTCTGCGGGCTCCTTGAGCACAAATCCTTCCTCTAATATTTCGGAACGCTCAATTCTATAAGCAAGAAGTTCCTTCAGCTCATCCGGATTCGTCTTGAGCAGATTTGCGCGGACGCCCCGCACGGGAGGCTTATCGTAGCTCGCAAGGAAATCCCCAAGCTCGCTGCGCAGCGTTCCGCTCATCCTTTCTATGAACTTTTCCGGCAGCCTTATCATGATAAATTACAGATACCTTTCCAGCTTCTCGCAGGTTCTGTCGTATATTTCCCTGCCCTTTTCCTTCGCCTCGCGGCTGCGCTGCTCTGCGCGGGCATACGCCTCGCGTCCTATTTCCTCCGCCCTGTCGCGGATCATCCGGCCCTTCTGTCCGAAGCTTACCCTGCGTTCATAGGCGTCGTTCATAAGGGTCTGCACTTCCGCCATCATTGCAAAGAACGGGTCGGTCCATAGGCGGTCGCGCTCGGTGTGTCCCTTTTTGTAGTTGTCTATGACCACGCCGTAGCGGTCAACAGCCCTCCGCACGCTTTCCTCCCATGAGATATACAGCTCGTCCATCGCAGCATAGCCCATGCTTTTTAGGGCTTCCCCCTCGCGGCAGGAAAACTTTACCGCCTCCGCCATGGAACCGGCGTTTTCGTCTATAAGATAGGCGTTATGCAGATGCGACGTACCCTCCGCCGCGCAGCTTCCCTTTACCAGGACGCTCGGAAGTCCGCACGCGGCGGCTTCCCTGACAACTATGCCGTTTGTGTCGAACGTGGACGGGAACAGGAACATATCCGCCGCGCAGAAATACCTTCTGAGAAGCTCCCTGTCCCTTATCGCCCCCGGGAACATACAGTCCTTCCCAAGGCCCAGCTTCCCGGCGTATTCCTCCATCTCCGGCCTGTCCGCGCCGTCGCCCACGAATATCATCTTAAAGGCAAAGCCTTCCTCCTTTGCCTTTTTCAGCCCGTCGAGCGTTATGCGTATACCCTTGTACCACATCATACGGCCTACGTAAATAAACACCCGCTCGTCCGGTCCTATGCCGTATTGCCGGCGTACCTCCATTGCCTCCTCCGGCGTTACGCGGCCCCTGGGGAAATCCACGCCGTTTTCCATGACTATATAATCTCCCTCATAGCCTATACCGCGAAGGTTTTCTCCCGCTCCCCTGCTGACGACCCACACCTCGTCGCAAGACTGTATATTGGCGCAGAGATTGCGCAGCGCAGCCTCCTGTATGACCTTCGAGCGCACCATATCGCATATGTTCACATCGAACTTTGTGTGATAAGTAAATACCACGGGTATATCGAGCTTTTCCCTTAGCGTTCGCGCGATAAGGGTGGATACCACGGGGCAGTGTGTGTGTATTATGTTAAAGCCCGCCTTTTCCAGCTTCCCGAATATCTTTGCGTCAAATGGCACGCCCGCTCTGTAGCCTACCAGCTGCTCTGTGCTGAGGCTCGGGTAACGCACCACTTCAAACGGGTAATCGTCCACGGCGCCCGGGTATTCCGGCGTTACTACCGTCGCCTTGCCCAGCTTATCTTTGGATATTACCTCCCCGTAATTTACCACTGCATTGGCCACGCCGTCTATCACAGGCGGAAACGAATCGTTCAGGAGGCAGACGTTTGTTTCATCGCGCATTGTACTTTCGTCCATTCATTCTGGTTTATTTATTTTATAATTATACAATCCGGAGGGATTTCTTTCAACCGTGTACAGGCCGGTTTTGTGTCGTTGTTTTGAAAACAGTTGTATTTGCTTTATATACAGTTTATAATATTAACGATCCGGCTCTCTCCTTGAGAGCCTCAAAAAAGGAAGGATAAATTCAATGAATTACACCTGCACCAGGGACAACGGCATCAGCATCTCCGCTTCAAGGGCCATACTCGCCGGCATCGCTCCTGACGGCGGACTGTTTTTGCCGGAAGAGTTCCCAGACGTATCGCCGGATGATATTGCAAAAATGCTAAATATGACCTACCCTGAGCGGGCAGCATATATGATCGGCCTCTTTCTTACCGACTTCACAGGCGATGAGCTAAAGGCATATACCTCGGCGGCGTATTCCGAGTCGCGCTTCGGCGAAATCCCGGCGCCCGTGATCGACATCGGAGGCGAAAGCGTACTTGAGCTGTTCCATGGCCCCACCTCCGCCTTCAAGGATTTCGCCCTGCAGCTGCTGCCCTATCTTCTTACGGCATCAGCCAAAAAGCAGGGAATACGCCATAAGATTGCCATACTCGCAGCCACCTCCGGCGATACCGGCAAGGCTGCCCTGGAGGGCTTTGCGGACGTTGACGGCACCTGCATATGCGTATTTTACCCATACGGCGGCACCAGCGAGATACAGCGCCTCCAGATGACCACACAGCAGGGAAAAAACGTCCTCGTCACGGCCGTAAAGGGCAATTTTGACGACGCCCAGTCCGGCGTTAAGGCGATATTCACCGACAGGGCCTTCACCGATGAGCTTAAAGAGAATGGCGTCCGCCTCTCCTCCGCCAATTCCATAAACTGGGGGCGTCTCGTGCCTCAGGTGGCTTACTATTTCTCGGCCTACTGCGACATGGTCAACTCCGGCACGGTAAAATTCGGAGATGCCATAAACATCGCCGTTCCTACCGGCAACTTCGGCAACATACTTGCGGCTTATATAGCTAAGCTCTGCGGCCTGCCGGTAAAGCGCTTTATCTGCGCTTCAAATAGAAACAACGTGCTGACCGACTTCATACACAGCGGCACATACGATAAGAACCGCCCCTTTTACCTTACCGCCTCCCCCTCCATGGATATACTGATATCCTCCAACCTTGAAAGGCTCCTCTATCTGCTCTCCGGCAGGAACGACGCCGAGGTGCGCGGCTATATGGAGGCTCTCTCAAAGGACGGAAGGTACACGGTCAGCCAAAGGCTGCACAGCGCCATAACGGCGGAATTCGCCTGCGGCTTTGCCGACGATGCGAAGGCGGCCGAAACGATAAGGCGCGCCTTTGAGCAAAGGCGCTATCTTGCCGACCCTCATACTGCGGTCGCCATAGCCGTATATGAGGAGTATAGGCGCAGCACCGGCGACTGCACGCCCTCCGTCATAGCCTCTACCGCCAGCCCCTTTAAGTTCTCCCGCAGCGTTTTGAAAGCCCTGGGGAGGGATGCCTCCGGCAGCGAATTTGACCTCATGAACAGGCTGTCTGATATATCCGGCCTTGCCGTTCCACCGCGCCTCGCGACCCTCAGGGATATGCCGGAGCGTTTTACGGGCTGCATCGAGCCCGCCGATATGAAGTCCTTCATCCGGCAGGGGCTTGTAGGGTAGACATATTTTTTACCGAAAGGCGTCTTTTATATGAAATACATAGTAATGCTGGGAGACGGCATGGCGGACGGGCCGGTACCCTCCCTCAGAAACAGAACTCCCCTGCAGGCGGCCCATAAGCCCCATATGGACTATATGGCGGCCCGCGGCGCCTGCGGCATGACGCACATGGTGCCAAAGGGAATGCCTCCTCAGTCCGATACCGCAAATCTTGCGGTAATGGGCTACGACCCTGAAGTTTACTACCGCGGCCGCTCACCGCTGGAGGCGGTCAGCATGGGTATTGAGCTTGCGCCCACGGATATAGCGAT
>CALCEX010000189.1 GCA_937900325.1 uncultured Clostridia bacterium
GCGGCCAGCAGATGTACATCTGGACCAATCTCGAAAACGTGACCATACCCTCCAGGTATTCAGAGACGACGGCGGACTACAAGGGGCAGACCGTCCCCGCCGTATCCGTTCAGGATTCCGACGCGCCCACCCTGCTTTACCTTTCCAACGCCTCCGGCGAAAACGGCGGCTACTACATATATGACGCCGCCAAGGGTTCTCTGTACAGGTATCAGACAGTAAGCTCTACGTCGCGCTCCTATATCATTCTGGAGCCTGACGGCTCTGTTGCGCTGCCCGATGGCTTCACGGAGACTACCATAACCATAGACGACAAGCAGATCAAGGCATGGGCGGGGCAGGATGCGCAGGGAGCCGTGTACCTCATATACGGCCGCAATCCCGATGGCGAAGTGGGTTATTATGTATACAGCGAGGCTGATAAATCCATACAGCGCTACGCCGTAATGCCCGCAAGGCCAGTAAGCCCCGAATTGCCCGTGGAGGCCTCGCCTACACCCGGCGTGGACGAACCCGCAGAGCAGCCCGAAAACATCAGTGGCTCCGGCATAACCCCCATTATGTTCTATGCAGCCTGCGGCGCCGCCGCACTGCTGCTCATCGCCCTCATAGTGGTAATAGTAAAGCATTCCAACGAGGAAAAGCAGCGCAGGGAGCGCCTTGCCAGGCGGCGCGCCCAGCGGGAAAAGGAGCGTTCAGAGGCCAAGGCCAGCGTTGATGAATAACCGACAACCGTAAAACGGCCTGAATACCGCATATTGCGGTATTCAGGCCGTTTGCCTGTCAGGGGGGGATCAAGTTCCTTCGCGCCTCAGCTGCGCGTCTATTCCCGAGGCTGTTTTAATGGCCCGTTATCAGTCTTCTTCCTCTTCCTCGGGCAGAGTCGCGTTATGGTATACGTTCTGAACGTCGTCATCATCGTCAAAGCGTTCCAGCATCTTTTCGATCTTTTCCACAAGTTCTTGGTCCTTGGTTGCGTCTACGGTATTCTGGGGGAACATACCTATCTCGGCAGAGAGGAAGCTGAGCCCCTTTGCCTCAAGCGCTTCCCGTACTACTGAGAAGTCGTTGGGGGCGGTATATATCTCATATACGTCGTCCAAAGCGTTGAAATCCTCAGCGCCGGCGTCAAGAGCTTCCATCATGAGCTCGTCCTCATCTATGGAGGCGCTGCGTTCTATTACCATAAGACCCTTTTTGTCGAACATCCAGCTTACGCAGCCGGTGGCGCCCATGCTGCCGCCGCTCTTATCGAATATGTGGCGTATCTCCGATGCGGTGCGGTTGCGGTTGTCGGTAACGACCTCTACGATTATTGCGGTACCGCCGGGGCCGTATCCTTCGTAGGTGATCTCCTCGTAGTTTACGCTGCCCATCTCGCCGGCAGCCTTCTTTATGGAGCGGGCAATGTTGTCGTTAGGCATGTTGTTTGCCTTTGCCTTGGCTATAACGTCCCTAAGCTTGGAGTTATTGTTGGGATCGCTTCCGCCCTCTTTAACGGCTATGGCGATCTCACGGCCTATCTTGGTAAAGATCTTGCCGCGCGCGTTATCTGCTTTTTCTTTTTTATTTTTGATATTGGCCCATTTGGAATGTCCTGACATAGTAGGTTTCTCCTCCTAAATAAATCAACGTCTCATTATAGCACCATATACGGAGATTATTCAAGTATTCTGCGCTATCTCATCGTATTTTTGCTTTAACTTTTGCATATCCTCCCATGCCTCCCGCTTCTTTGATTCGTCCCTCAGCAGCGCGGCAGGATGGTATGTGGGCAGTATCCATACTCCCTTTTTTTCCTTCCATACTCCCCTGTCTTTAGTTATCCTCACATTGGAATCGTAAACATACTTCGCCGCGGTAGCGCCAAGGCATACGATTATTTCAGGCCGTATAAGGGCAAACTGCGCCCTTAAATAGGGGAGGCACGCCGCTGCCTCGCTTTCCTCCGGGGTGCGGTTATTCGGCGGGCGGCACTTGACCACATTGGCGATGTATACCTCATCCCGTTTGAATCCTATCGCGTTTATCATCTTATCCAACAGCTGCCCCGCCCGGCCAACGAAAGGACGGCCGGACAAGTCCTCATCCCGCCCCGGGCCCTCGCCTATGAACATTATGGCGGCTTCAGGGTCGCCTTCGCCTATCACTATATTTGTGCGCTGCTCGCAGAGCCTGCATCTTCGGCAGCCTTCAATTTCAGAATAAAGCTCTTTCCAATAATACCTCGTCATATCCAGCCCTCTTATAAAAGCGAGTTTTAACTATCTTAAAGAGATTCCACGCTGCGTTTTATATACTTGCATTTTTTGAAGCGGAGCGGCAGCCTGCGGTTCATTTTGCGTTGACGAACAGCAATATCACAAATAATACCGCTCATTTTTTGAAGTCTGCCTATAATTTTAATTGCAAAGGCGGAGAAAATGCTATATAATTAAAAATTATAGGTAGAATGGACGTTATTTTTAATTATCTTAGCACTTTAACCGTAAAGAGGCAATACGGGAACAGATGATTCCCTGCTGGCTTTTGCGGATACAATACAACCAGGAGGAACAAACAACCATGCCGGCCGATCTGGATCTTTACAGCATATTCTGTACCGTCGCCCGCTGCGGCAGCCTTTCACATGCCGCAAGGGAGCTCTACGTAAGCCAGCCCGCAATCAGCCAGTCCATGCACAGGTTGGAATACATGCTGGGCTGCACCCTCTTTACCCGCACCAGCCGCGGCATAACCCTGACAAGCGAGGGCCGTATGCTTTACAGCTATGCCGATAAGGCAATAAGTCTCATATCGGCAGCCGAGGACAAGCTGAACCGTATGCGCACATTGCAGTCGGGCGGCCTTATGATAGGCGCCAGCGACACGCTGTGTCAGTTTTTCCTTCTGCCATACCTTGAAAAGTTCCATACAGAATATCCTGAGGTGCAGCTTCAGGTCACAAACCGTACTACCCCCGACACCGTGGAGCTGCTTAAGGTCGGCAAGGTAGATATAGCCCTCGTCAACCTGCCGGTAGTGGACAGCGCCCTCTGCGTCCGCGACGTACTCAAGGTACACGACGTATTCGTGGCTTCTGACAGGTTCGCCCACTTCAAAGGCCGTAAGGTCACCCTGGCCGAGCTCGCCCGCGAGCCTCTGGTGCTCCTCGAGCAGGCCTCCAACTCCAGAAAGTATCTGGATGATTTTGCCTCCGTCTGCGGCGTGACCCTGCATCCGGAGATAGAGCTTGGCGCTCACAGCCTGCTGGTCAACTTCGCCAAAATAGGCCTCGGCATAGCATGCGTCACTTATGAATTCGCCAGCGACGCCATAAACAGCGGCGAACTGTTCAAGATAGACCTTGCCGAACCCATGCCCCCAAGAGGCATAGGTCTTATTTCGCTGGAGGGCGTGCCTCTTTCCGCAGCTGCGGAGAGGTTTATCAGTATCGTGATGGAAAGCCAGAACATACAGTCCTGACGTCAATTATGGGATATTATGGTATCAAGGCAGCCTAACAACGATCATGGAAATATAAG
>CALCEX010000190.1 GCA_937900325.1 uncultured Clostridia bacterium
CGCTTTTTTCTATCTCACCCCGAACAGCAGCTTTTCATATGTGGGGAAAGGCCAGTATTTCTCAGCCGTCAGCATCTCGGCCTCGTCGCACACCACCCTGAGCTCAGCCATTTTGTGCAGCATAACATCCCGTATATAGTACGCTGCTTCCGTAACGTCGTTTACGGTCTTCAGCGTGATGGTGGCGCTGTCAAGCTCCTCCGCCGCAGCATCTATTTCATCCACAAGCCCGGAAAGCTTTGCTATGGTCCTTCTCTCATACCTTCCCGTAAGCTCCGGCAGCATCTTAAGCTTTGCCCCGAGGGTATCGGCCAGATCCTTTTCGTATGCGGCAACTGCGGGCAGTATCTCCTTGCGCGCCATGTCTACCATGGTCAGGGCTTCAATATTGACGGTCTTGCAGTAATTCTCCAGAATTATCTCATAGCGCGCCTGTATCTCGGCCCTGGAATAGACCTTGTGCCGCATCAGCATATCCATGTTCTTTTTCTCCAGCATGGCGGGCAATGCATCCGGCGTTGTCCGAAGATTCAACAACCCGCGGCTTTCGGCCTCCTTCAGCCATTCATCGTCATAGCCATTGCCATTGAACAGTATCCGCTTGTGCTCTTTTATGGTGCTGCGTATAAGGTCGTGCAGTGCGCACTCAAAATCCTCGGCGCCTTCCAGTTTATCTGCATACTGCCTCAGCGACTCCGCAACGGCAGCGTTTATCATTATATTGGCGCAGGCTATGCTGTCGGATGAGCCCAGCATACGAAACTCAAACTTGTTGCCCGTAAAGGCGAAGGGCGATGTACGGTTTCTGTCCGTCGTGTCGCGTATGAACCGGGGAAGTGTATGCACGCCCAGCTTCATGACGGTCTTTTCCACTCCGTTGTAGGGTTCGTCCTTCTCTATGGCGTCCAGCACCGCCGTGAGCTCGTCGCCCAGAAACATTGATACTACGGCAGGCGGCGCCTCGTTCGCCCCGAGGCGGTGGTCATTTCCGGCGGTAGCCACAGACAGCCTCAGCAGATCCTGATAATCGTCTACCGCCTGAATAACGGCTACGAGGAACAGCAGAAACTGAGCGTTTTCATGGGGCGTTTCGCCCGGCGTGAGGAGGTTAACTCCGGTATCGGTAGCAATAGACCAGTTGTTGTGCTTGCCGCTTCCGTTTACTCCGGCAAAGGGCTTCTCGTGCAGCAGGCATACCAGCCCATGCCTGGATGCCATCTTCTGCATTATTTCCATAGTAAGCTGGTTATGGTCAGTGGCGATGTTTGTGGTAGTATATATCGGCGCAAGCTCGTGCTGCGATGGGGCCACCTCGTTGTGCTCTGTCTTAGCCAGTATCCCAAGCTTCCACAGTTCCTCATCCAGGTCTGCCATATATGCGGCCACTCTGGGCTTTATGGCTCCGAAATAATGGTCGTCCATCTCCTGCCCCTTAGGCGGTTTCGCTCCGAACAGGGTCCGCCCGCAGAATACCAGATCCTTGCGCTGCTCATACATATCCTTATCTATGAGGAAATACTCCTGTTCCGGGCCTACGCATGTGCGCACACATTTAACGTCGGTATTGCCGAAGAGCCGCATTATCCGCATGGCCTGCTTGTTCAGCGCCTGCATTGAGCGCAGCAGCGGCGTCTTTTTATCCAGCGCCTCGCCGCCGTAGGAGCAGAAGGCCGTCGGTATGCAAAGCGTCCTATCCTTTATGAATGCGTATGAGGTAGGACCCCACGCCGTATAGCCGCGGGCCTCAAAGGTAGCGCGCAGTCCCCCTGAAGGAAAACTCGATGCGTCAGGCTCGCCCTGTATGAGATTTTTGCCGGAAA
>CALCEX010000191.1 GCA_937900325.1 uncultured Clostridia bacterium
TTAGCCGACACTCTTTTATCATATATGCTTGCGCCGCCGTAATGGAGCGTGTCCAGCTTATCCCTTAGCTCCCTTGGCAGATTGGTCATATCCTGAGGCCTTTTCCCTCTGGATATCCATTCAAATACCTGCTTTGCGCGAAATTTAGGCTGCCCAAGCTCTTCCATAAGCCCGGCGAGCTCCGGTATCGACATTGATGTGAGTCCGCACATGCTATCTCCTTATCATCTTTGCTAAAAAGAATCCTTCCGTGCCATCGGTATGGGGAAAGAGCTGAAGCATATAACCCTCGTAAGGCCTTTTCCACATATCTCTTGGCAGGCAGCCGGAAAGCTCGCCCTTTTCAAAGCAGCCGTTCCGTTTCATAAACGCCTTCACCTGCCCCTCGTTTTCCCGCTTTGAGATCGTGCAGGTCGCATACAGCAGCACGCCGCCGGGCTTTACATAATTCGCGCAGGCATCCAAAAGCTTTTTCTGTATATCCGCTATCTCGCCTATTATTGCGTCCGTCTTTGCATAGCGCGCGTCCGGCTTGCCCGGGACGCCGAGACCCGAGCAGGGTGCGTCTATCAATACCGCGTCGTATCTGCCGCAAAGCTCACTATGCTGCACCGTGCCATCCATGACCTTCACATTCGCCGCTACGCCGAGACGCTCAAAGGTCCTTTTCATTAGCTCCGCCCGGTGCGGGTGCAGCTCCCATGCATCTATAACGGCGCCGCCCTTAGTCATGCTCGCGATATACGCCGACTTGCCGCCCGGCGCCGCGCACACGTCAAGTATGCGCATTCCCTTTCGCGGCTCGAGGGCTCTGCATACCAGCATGGCGCTTTCGCTCTGCACTGTGATCTTGCCCTCTGTAAACAGCCGCTCCTTTGTTACGTCAAAGCCCTTTTCTATCTTGAAGGCGTCCTCGACTATGTTCCCCCTGGAATAGCCTGTTCCCCGCTCCCTAAGCGCCTCTTCAAGCTGCTCCGAGGTATATGGGTACTGCGCCCTTACGGTCATGCAGCCGGGTTCGCTCATGGCGCTCAGCATGGCCTCTGTAAAGCCCGCGCCGTACTGGCCCGTATATTCCCTTACCAGATATTCCGGATAGCTGTATTTTATTGACAGCCGCTTTACGGGGTCCTCCGGCAGGGGCGGCAGCTCTCCCTTATTGCGGCAGATATTGCGCATCACTCCGTTTACAAAGCCGGACAGCGCGCCCTTGCCTATCTCCTTCGCCAGCTTCACGCTCTCGTTGCACGCAGCGCTGTCCGGCACCCCCATATACAGAACCTGGCATACGCCGAGGCGCAGTATGCCGCGTATCTGAGGCTTTATGCTTCCCTTTGCATAGGCAGCTATCACATGGTCGATGTACAGCAGATGATCAAGCGTGGTGTATACGGCCGCGCTCGCCCATTTTGCGTCCCTTTCCTCCAGCCCACGCAGTGCATTCTTCAATGTAAGGTTGGCGTATGCTCCCTTGTCCGTTATTTCTGTAAGCGTCTCAAGGGCGGTGCGTCTTATGCTCATTATTCAAACACCCTGCCAAGCATCTGATGACCCAGCAGCGCAGCCTTTGCCTCCATGCGTTTAGCGCCGGGAAACTGTATTTCTTTTATCTCTATAAGCTTATCGGCCGCGCACACAAAAAGGCCCTTTTTCGGATCGGCTATCACACACTCGCCGTTTTTTCCTTCTGCCTGCCGCTCAGTCATACAGGTAGCCCATATCTTGACCGGCTGACCCTCCAGCATTGCAAAG
>CALCEX010000192.1 GCA_937900325.1 uncultured Clostridia bacterium
AGGCGCTGTCCGATACCTGCGGACAGGATGACGCCGCTATCAAGGCGAAGCTGGTGCGGGAGATGCAGCGGCTGGGCCGTGCTTATCCCGGCAAGGGCTACGGTGTGCGGTTCAATCAGTGGCTGTACGAGGATGATCCTAAGCCCTACCACAGCTATGGCAACGGCAGTGCAATGCGGGTGTCTCCTGCGGCGTGGCTGGCGGAGAGTATGGAGAGGGCGCTGCATCTGGCGCAGCTCACCGCCGAGGTAACGCACGATCATCCGGAGGGCATCAAGGGCGCGCAGGCTGTCGCCGCGGCAATCTTCCTCGCCCGTGCCGGCCGCAGTAAGGCGGAGATCAAAGCGTATGTGGAGCGTGAGTTCGGTTATGATCTCAGCCGCGCCTGCGACGAAATTCGTCAAGCCTACCACCATGTAGAGAGCTGTCAGGAGACTGTACCGCAGGCTGTCACTGCGTTTCTGGAAAGCACGGATTTTGAGGACGCTCTCCGCACGGCGGTCTCCCTCGGCGGTGATAGCGACACGCTGGCTGCTATTACCGGCAGTATCGCCGAGGCGTTTTACGGCGTGCCGGAGAATTTGAAGCAGGAATGCCGCCAACGGCTGACACCGGAGTTGGCAGAGATGTTGGAAAAGTGGGAGAATGTGCTTTAATAGCGCCTGACTGTAAACTATAAGAGAAAGAAGATAAGACGAGGCTGCCGCAGCGGGTCTGAACTTTTCCGCTGTGTTGAAGAAAACAGGACCTGACTCGAAAGAGGTCAGGCTGATACGCCACGCATTGTCTGATGAACGATTAAGGGAATGTTATAAGGCCGGTATGGCGCATGAATGCACACAGCATCAAAAAGCGGGTTTGGGCAAAGGGTATTCCTGCCGGATCACTTTATCAGCGACAGAAGAGATTACAGACCGGCTGTAATCGAATGTTTGAATTTAACGGAAGCGGCTTCCCATGCTATCATGTGTTATACCAAAGTATAAATATTTTATGGAGGCTTTGTCATGTCGATATCCCTTGATTACGCGCTTGAACATAAGAACGATCCCGCGGTGCTGTGCTGCCGTGCGGAAGCAGGCACTGTGCTGTCCGAACACAACCTTGAGGATCCCGCCATATTTGACGATCTGGTGGATTCCCACCTGCTCGACCTCACCGGCGCGCTGAAGATAGGCCAGGTGCTTGGCGCGACACTGAAGGAGACCTGCGACTCCCTTACGGCCCTCACTGACGATAAGGTGGAGGGCGCAAAGGCGGAGACCGATGAGCCCGCCGCTGAGGCTCCGAAGGCGGAGAAGGCTGCGGCTCCCGTTATAGGCGGCAGCGTAGAGGATGCTAAGGTGACGGTTTGCGGCGGCATACTTACCATAAATATCAAAGAGGGCAAGGGCATCCATATAGAGCTGCCCGTATAGCGGCTTGGAGCAGACAGAAATGGAAAGCGCCGGTACGCCTGAAAAAAACAGGCGCGCCGGCTTGTTATGTGCCGGAAAAATGAAACGGATAAAAACGATAATTGCACAATTCGGGCAATAAAACAATATAAGAACAAAGAAATGCAGGAACGTTAAATGGAAAATGCTTGACAGGCCTGAAAAAACCGTGATAGAATATATAAGCAAAGCTGATACAGGCTTTGTGTCTGCAAATATTTTTGAATATCA
Source organism: uncultured Clostridia bacterium (assembly GCA_937900325.1). Classification (GTDB taxonomy): domain Bacteria; phylum Bacillota; class Clostridia; order Christensenellales; family CAG-138; genus SFEL01. The sequence goes on from CALCEX010000192.1 coordinate 1,668, forward strand.
AAAGCATATCTTTTATCGGTTGACAGTTCCGGAAGAGATCGCAGCGCAGAACATACGCGGCGCCGAAGGGGAAGCAGAAACTCTCAGGCAAAAGGACCGGATCTCGACGATGCTCCGAAAAGAACGGCGTTACGCCGTGCGCCGAAGGTGCAACTCTTTATCGCCGCAGGCTTAAAGGGGAATCTCTCAGGCTACACTACGGAGGCACAAAATTCTCACCAAGGGGAAGTTTGTGCCTTTTTAAGTGTTCAAAAAATAACGCGGATATTTGTCTCAAAAACAATGCCAGATCAAAAATCATATATCAAAACAGGAGGAAATTTTATGAGCGAACTCAAGCGTACTCAGCTCTACGACGTACACGTTGCGGCGGGGGCGGATATGGTGGACTTCGGCGGATGGGAGATGCCTATACAGTACCCCACCGGCATAGTGGCCGAGCACCTGTATACCCGTCATGCATGCGGACTTTTCGACGTTTCCCATATGGGCAGGCTGCTTATCGAGGGCCCCGAGAAGGTCGCCTTCCTGCAGCATGTGCTTTCCAGCAACGTAATGGCGCTGGATATCAAGCAGGC
>CALCEX010000193.1 GCA_937900325.1 uncultured Clostridia bacterium
GGCGAAAAGGCGCGCATACAGCTTCTCAAGCTTATGCTTTCAGGCGCTAACCTGCTGCTGCTCGATGAACCCACCAACCATCTTGACATATCCTCCCGCGAGGCTCTCGAGGCCGCCCTGGAAGATTACGACGGTACCATGCTCATAATCACCCATGACAGATATCTGGTCAACCGCATGGCGGACCGCATACTCTACATGGAGAAGGACGGCCTTACGGAATACATAGGCGGCTATGACGATTACCTTGAAGCTGCTGCGCAAAAGCCTCGGCGTCCGGCCGAAGCCGCCGCCCCAAAGGCGGAAAAGCCCAATAGTTACAAGGCCCAAAAGGAGCGCCAGAGCATGCTGAACCGGGCGGCGGGCGCCGTCCGCCGTGCGGAGGAAAGCATCGCGGCCGCAGAGCAGGAGCTTGAAGACATAAATCAAAAGCTCGCATCACCGGCGGTAGCGTCCGACTATGTAAAATCCGCAGAGCTCGCAAAAAAAGCAGACGGCAAGCAGGCCGAGATCGACGTCCTCTATTCCCGATGGGAGCAAGCCCAGCAGGCGCTGGATCAGCTCCGCAAGGAATACGGCGAATAAGAAGGAGCTCTGTATGAAGGGCAAGCAGTCCATATACGTTATATTTATACTGATACAAAGCCTTGTTTACGGGATAGGCAATCCTATAACCAAAATCGCCTATCAGAGCGTCACTCCTCTGTGGCTGCTGACGATACGCTTCACTATGGCTTCAGCCGTTCTGCTGCTTTTTTGCGGCAAGCATATATTTTCCGCTGCAAAAAAAGCCGGCGTGCGGCTTTGGCTGCCCTCCGCCCTTTGCTGCGCGGGGGCTTATATTTCCTGCAACATATCCCTCAGCATGACCTCCGCGACCAATGTAGGGTTCATAATGTCGCTGCCGGTGCTGTTCGCGCCTGCGCTTTCCGCCGTTATCACAAAATCGCGCTATGAGCTAAGCCATCTGCCGCTGCAGCTTCTGACCATAGCCGGGTTGTTCCTGCTCTGTTGCAATGGCGGTGTGTTTTCCTTTGGCCCAGGAGAAGCGCTGGCGCTGCTCGATGCGCTGTTTCTTGCCGGTCAGCTTGTATTCGGAGAAAAGGCGATGCGGGAGATGGACGTACTGTCCGTTACCTCGCTGCAGGTGCTTACCACCATGGCGGTAAGCGTCATAGGCGCGCTGCTGTTCGATGATATATCCGTTTTGCCCGGCATACAGCCTGCCGCGTATCTTGTCGCCGCATACCACGCCATGATATGCACCATTGCCGCATACCTCCTTCAGAACACCGCGGTGCGTCACCTTTCCGCCCCGGCCGTTTCCATGCTGCAATGCACCCAGCCCATCATGACCGCCGTAATAGCGGCGATAATGCTTAACGAACGGCTCACCGGCATAGGGCTTATCGGCGCAGGCATTATCGTGCTTTGTCTTGTTGGAGACAGCCTTCTCAGCGGCAGAGAAAGCACAAAGCGTAACTGAGCTGAACGCAGAACGCCGTTCCCATTATGACCAAATATAATATAAAACGCTCCCCGTCTTAAGGCGGGGAGCGTCATTCTTTATCCGTTTATACTTATTTTACTTTGTTTATATCGGCTGCCAGCTGAGAGAGGTCCGTGTAGCCTCTCGCAACGCCGTTTTCTTCGGACACGGTCAGCTTATCGTTTTCCACCTTTATCCATCCCTGTATGGAGTTTACCGGGAAGCAGTGATCCTGCTTGGGATCGGGATCCTCCGCAAGGAAGAAGAGGTAGATATCGCCCTCGGAAAGCTTAACCGCTTTGTCGGCGCTCACCGGCCTGGGCTGAAGGGTATCGGCATCCGTCATGTCTTCGCTGCCCGAAGGGACATATATCAGATTTATTTCCTGACCGTAGCCTATATCGCCCTTTATGTTTCCGTATACGCTGACGGTAAGGCTTGCCGACAGCGCCTTTTTTTCTATCGTGCTTCCGCCGTCCTGAGTGCGGAATCTGGTGCTGCGCATATTAGACGCACTGTCTACACGGCCTATGAATATGTTCTCCGAAGCGTTTACAAGCGATCGGATATCGTTGTAGTAGTAGTTTTTTGAAGGCGCGGTGACGACCCTTGAGATCGCATCCATTTCCTTTTTGAACTCGCTGATCTTTATCTGCAACCCGCCGTATTCCACATTTCCGTCCCGGATCACAAAGTTATCTGCGGAGGTGGAGCAATAGTCTATCTCGTCCTCGGCATACTGTACGTCGTCGCCCTCCGTAAGATAGAGCAGATACTTTTCGCCTACGGTGTAGCTGCCCTTTACCAGTATCTCGGAGCCCTTGCTGGCGTTTCCGGCTATTACCTCATCTATGAGCATACGGCTTTTGGCGTCGTCGCCGGAATTTATCTTTTGTATGCATTCACCCAACACCACCAGCGAGGCGCTGCGGTAGCTCTGGCGCACGTCCGCCATGACGCGGTCATCGCTCATTACGCTCGCCGGGATCGCGCGGCCTATAATAAGTGCTATCACGGCAACAGCAAGTGTGGACAGTGCGGTTATGCGCTTCATCTTCACCTCTCCTTTCGGGCGATATCGTTGTTTTTTCGTTCTGAGTATAAGACGCTTCAGGCTGCCAAAAGGTTGCATTTTTTGGAAAAATTTACATTTCCCTTCTGCCTTCCATTGCCTTGAGCAATGTCATTTCATCCACGTATTCAAGATTGCCGCCGATGGGTATCCCGTGGGCTATCCTCGTAGCCTTCACCCCCCGCTGCTTGAGCAGCTTGGATATATACACCGCAGTGGCTTCTCCCTCTACGTCCGGGTTGGTGGCAAGTATTACTTCGCTTACCCCGCCTTCATCTATACGCTCCAAAAGCTCCTTTATGCGTATATCCTCCGGGCCAATGCCGTCCATCGGGGATATCGTCCCGCCCAGCACATGGTATGTGCCGCGGAATTCCCGCATCTTTTCCATGGCCGCCACATCCCTCGCGTCCCTGACCACGCATATTACGCCGGTCTTGCGGCTGGCGTCGCGGCATATGGCGCAGGGGTCCGTATCGGTGTAATTGCCGCAGACGGGACAGTGATGTATCTTGTCCCTTGCGTCGTTTATGGCCTTTGCTATCTCGCGTGCTTCGCTCTCAGGCATGTCCAGTATAAAGTAGGCGAGACGCTGCGCGCTCTTGGCGCCTATGCCGGGCAATCTGCAAAGCTGGGAGACCAGATTGCTTATTGGGTCTGCCATACGTTTTTTTAGAAGCCCAGGCCCATTCCGCCGGTAAGCTTGCTGACCTCGGAATTCGTGGCCTCCTCCGCCATGCGCATGGCCTCGTTTACGGCAGACAGAACCAGATCCTGAAGCATCTCGACGTCATCCGGATCCACGCAGGCAGGGTCTATCTCGATGGACTTTATTACCTTGCTGCCATATGCCGTGGCCTTGACCGCGCCGCCGCCCACAGCAGCCGTAAACTCTCGGGTCTGGAGTTCCTGCTGCATACGCTGCATATCCTGCTGCATCTTCTGCGCCTGCTTCATAAGCTGCTGCATATTCGCCCCGCCCATTCCGGGGAAACCGCCCTTTGCCATTAACATACCTCCAGAATTTTATATAACAGTATACCACAATCCGCGGCCCTGTTCAACGCAGCGCCGCATAATACAAATGTTTACAGCTATTTTCCACATTTGCGACACGTTTTTTTAATAATCCGGGCCGCAAAGCTCTAAAAATTCCTCCGCCTGTCAGTTTTCTATCCTGAAGGCGCCGCCGAACAGCGCTCTGCCTGTGCTTTCCATATCGTCGCCGGATTTCTGCGTCATGCGCACCGTATATCCGGGCGCCGCCTTGTCCGCCGCCTGGTTTACCTTTTCCAGCGCTCCCGGCGCGCTCATCATGCGATATATTATTTCGCTCTCAAATGCTACCTCCAGCACATTGCCGTTTATTGCTCTGCCCTTGCCGTACATACCGGAAACCGCCATGGTGCGCTCCGTCTCCCCAAGCTTATCGAGTATGGCCTTCCAGAGCTTCTGCGGGGACATACTGCCCGCAGTTTCTGCCGGCTTTGCCGGCTGTGCGCGGGCCGGCTCCTCTGGCTTTGGCTCAGGCGCATTCCTTATTGGCTCGTCAATGTCAAAGGGCGGCGCGTATTCAGGCTCCGGCGGCTCCTCAATGCTGCCTTCCCATTGGTATTCGCCATCGTCCTGCCGCTTTTCAATGGACATTGCTGCATTCCGGGACGCTCCCTCCCGTATCTGCCGCTCAAGAAGCTCTATGCGCTCTGTAAGGTCATCCATTGTGCGCTTTTCTTCGGGACGGGATATACGCACAAGCGTGCTTTCTATAAGAGCTCTCGGCATTGTAACGGTACGGAGCCTGCCCTCGGCCTGCAGCAGCAGCTCGCCGCATCTTAAAAGCCGCGTTTCTCCCGCTCCCTTCGCCTGCTCCTCATACCGCTTCATCGTGTCCTCGGTGCAGTCCAGTATATCGCTGCAATGGCCGCAGAGCTTCGCCAGCAGCAGCGAACGCATATGCTGCGTCAGGTCATGCAAAAACACCTTCAGATCCCGCCCGTCGCGGACCACTTTATCCAGAAGCTCCAGCGCCCTTGCCGGTTCGCCGGAAAGTATCGCCTCAGCCATATCGAACAGGAAGCCATCCTCCATGCTGCCCAGCACGCTGTAAACGTCCTGTGTGCTGACCCTATTGCCGCAAAATGACAAACACTGATCCGCCAGGGAGAGGCAGTCCCGCATTCCGCCCTCGGCAGATCGGGCTATGGCCAGCAGGCCGTCGCGCTCTATGCTGGCGTTTTCGCGCTCAAGCACCTCCTCGGTGCGCCTGACCATATCGGATACGCCGAGCCGATGGAAATCCATCCTCTGGCAGCGGGAGATTATCGTTGCGGGTATCTTATGAGGCTCGGTTGTGGCCAGTATGAAGGTTACATGGGGCGGCGGCTCCTCCAGCGTTTTCAGCAGTGCGTTAAAGGCGTTGGCGGAAAGCGCGTGCGCCTCGTCGATTATGTATACCTTATGCTTAAGCTCAAGAGGCATGAACCGCGCCTTTTCGATCATGTCGCGCATATCGTCCACGCCGGTGTTGCTGGCAGCATCCAGCTCAATTATATCCGCGCATTCCCCGGCGCTTATTTTGCAGGAGCGGCAGCGGCAGCATGGCTCCCCGTCCACGGGATCCTCGCAGTTCACCGCCCTTGCAAGTATGCGTGCAGCGCTCGTCTTGCCGGTTCCCCGGGTGCCAGCGAAAAGGTAGGCATGGGCGGTCGTGCCGGACTTCACCTGGTTTTTAAGTATTGTGGTTATATGCTCCTGCCCTATCATCTCGGAGAATGCGGCGGGCCGGTATTGTCTGTAAAGGGCGCGGTGGCTCATGTTTGCCTCCCAGTTTGATCATCTGTATTTGCATCTTTTTTATATTGTAGCATCGCGCAAAAGACCAAACAAGGGAATCTTGCTATCCCAGGTCAAATAAAGTATAATATTTTAATATGAACAGGTGAAATCATGGAGGTTATATAAATAAAAATGGCAGAACAGGAAAAAAAGACAGTACTCAGCGGCATACAGCCCTCAGGTTCCCCGACTCTCGGCAATTATGTGGGCGCGCTGAAAAATTGGAAGCTCCTGCAGACCGACGACAGGCTCTGCTATTACTGCGTTGCCAATCTTCACGCCCTGACCGTCCGTCAGGACCCTGCCGAGCTGAGAAGGCGTACCGGCGAAACTGTGGCGCTGCTGCTGGCCTGCGGCATAGACCCCGAAAGATCCGTATTGTTTGTGCAGTCCCACGTTCACGAGCACGCAGAGCTCAACTGGGTGCTGTGCTGCAACACCTATATGGGCGAGCTTTCCCGCATGACGCAGTTCAAGGATAAATCCGCCAAGCATGCGGACAATATAAACGCAGGCCTCTTCACCTACCCGGTGCTGATGGCAGGCGATATACTGCTTTATCAGAGCGATCTGGTGCCTGTCGGCGCAGACCAGAAGCAGCACATCGAGATCGCACGGGATATCGCTGCCCGCTTCAACAACGCATATGGCGAGGCCTTCAAAATACCCGAGGGTTTCATACCCAAGTTCGGCGCCCGCGTCATGAGCCTGCAGGATCCCTCCATGAAGATGAGCAAGTCCGATCCCAACCCCAATGGCTTCGTAGCCATAATGGACGACCCTTCCGTCATAATGAAAAAATTCAAGCGCGCAGTCACCGATAGCGATACCTTCATCGCCTTCGACCCCGAAAATAAGCCAGGCGTATCCAACCTGCTCTCCATATACACCTCCTTCACGGGGCTCGCCATGGACGAAGCGGTGAAGCATTTCGACGGGCTTGGTTACGGCAGCCTCAAGACCGAGGTAGCCGAAGCCGTAATAGCCGGGCTTGAACCCGTTCAAAGCGAATATAAAAAAATACTTTCGGATAAAGCATATCTGGAAAAAATAATGGCGGACGGCGCGGAGAAAGCTTCCGCTCAGGCCCGAAAGACTCTTCGCAAAGTATACAGAAAGGTAGGTCTCGCCTGATGGACATGAATAAACTCAAGAACAGGCTCATGCTCAGCTATAACATATTCAAAATAGTGCCCCTGCTGGGCATACTTATAGCGCTTTATGTCATGAGCAGCAACCTTGTCGCGGCGTATATAATCGCAATAGTGTGCATAGTCGGCGGCTATGGTCAGGCGCTGATATTCTACCGCTGCCCATTCTGCGGCGCACGGCTGATGAAGGTCCGCGGGGGCATACCGCGTCACTGCCCCTCCTGCGAGCGCCAGTTGGTAGTCGATGACGAGCACCCTCTGGAAGACGCTGATTCTCCCAAGGACAACAGCGGCCGGTCGTAGCGCATGGCGCAGGCTTACTGTATCTTGTTGTATATTGGTTTTATCCCGTTTTTCCCCTTTTCCATTATGATAATTGCCGATGCGCCGCTTATGCCCATGAACAGGCTCAGCACCCCGCGTATCGGCATTATTTCCGTAAGCAGCCCGGCGAGGAGCTGACCGAGCAGGGAGCCTATTGTGGTCAGCATGAGAAATGTGCCGTTGAATCTGCCCTTGCGGTTATCAGGAACATATGACTGAGTAGCGGATATGCGGATATTATAGGACGTTACGCCCAGTATCCCCTGCAGGAAGCAGGACAGCCGCATAACTGCCACAGGCAGGTAAAGATACGTGCCCTCCAGGATCGATATGGCTACATATACGCATACTGCTATTGTGAACTTATGCTCCTGAGGCAAATGCAGCCTGTAATGCATCATGCCGCCAAGCACGCGGCCCAATACCATAAAGCCCCATACCGACATATAGACATACTCGCCGTCAGCGTACCCCGCTTTAAAGTAAGGCAGCGTTATCACGTTGGATGCGCCCGCGGCCATAAAGCAGAATATAAAATACAGGGTTATATGCAAAAGGCCCTTTTCCTTCCAGAGGTAACGCATACCCTCCTTCATATCCTCCATATAGCCGCCGAATGTATACTTTGAGCCGCTCCGCCCGTTCCTGCCCTCCACGTCGCTTATCTGCGTCTCGAATACGGCGGCAGTGCAGAAGCAGGCGGAATTTATCAGCATCAGCCATACCATTCCCACCGTCTTATACAAGAAGGTGGATACAGGTATCATCACCAGCACCAGCGTCTCAAGTGTGCTGAGTACCGAATAAGCCTTTATGTAGTTTCCATCGGATACCAGCATGGGGTAAAAGCTTTCAAAAGCCACGGTGTAGGCGCTGTGTATCGTTCCTATCATGAACGTTACGGATGCAAATGCCCAGAAATTGAAAAAGCCTGAGCGCATCAGTCCCGCCAGCAGAGCATATATGGCGGCTGAGGCAAAATCAAGCATATATATGGTCCTGCGCCGGGAAAATCTGTCCATCAGCGGCCCGGCAAGCACCGGCGCCGCTATCTGGGGCAGGGTGTATAGGAACATATATATGGCGTAATACAGCGGAGACTGGGTATAATCCAGCACGAAAAGGCTCATGGCAAAGCCGGCCATGCTGTTGCCCAGCATGGATACGACGCTGCCTATGGTTATTATGGTGTAGTCCTTCGTCCAGAGTCTGTTCATGGCATAGGTGTTATTCGCCAGGATACAGCGGGTACTTATCCGTTATTTCTCTTACCTTGGCGGCAACGCGCTCCACCGCCTTCTCTCCATTTCTTATTATATCGGCTATCAGCCTGCCCACAAGCGCAAAGTCGTCCTCATTGAGGCCCCTGGTTGTAGCCGCGGGCGTTCCCACCCTTATTCCGCTGGTTATGGCAGGCTTGCGTGTCTCGTTGGGCACGCTGTTCTTGTTTACGGTTATATTGGCCCGGTCCAGAAGCTCCTCGGCCTCCTTGCCCGTAAGCCCGTCCGGCCCCAGATCCAGCAGAAGCAGATGGTTGTCCGTACCGCCTGATACCAGCCTTACTCCCTCCGCCCTCAGGCTTTCTTCCAGCGCCTTGGCGTTGTTTATCACTTGCTGCTGATATGCCCTGAACTCCGGCTTCTGCGCTTCCTCAAAGCATACTGCCTTCGCTGCGATAACGTGCATCAGCGGGCCGCCCTGTGTGCCGGGGAATATTGCCTTGTCTACGGCGTTGGCAAATTCTTTCTTGCATAGTATCATGCCGCCTCTTGGGCCGCGCAGCGTCTTATGGGTAGTTGTAGTCACAATGTCGGCATACGGCACGGGATTCATATGCAGTCCCGCCGCCGCAAGGCCTGCAATATGAGCCATGTCCACCATGAGGAGCGCGCCCGCCTCATCGGCTATATCGCGGAATCTCATGTAGTCTATCTCGCGCGGATACGCCGATGCGCCTGCAATTATCAGCTTTGGCCTTATATCGAGCGCCTTTTTTCGCACCTCGTCGTAATCTATGCGCTCTGTCTCCGGATCGAGGCCGTATGAATGGAATGAATAGTATTGACCGGACATATTGACCGGGCTTCCATGAGTAAGGTGGCCGCCATGGGAAAGGTCCATGCCCAGCACCTTATCGCCGGGCTGAAGCAGCGCGAAATATACGGCGAAGTTGGCGCCGGAACCGCCGTTTGGCTGTACGTTGGCGTGCTCCGCGCCGAAAAGCTGGCAGGCGCGGTCGCGTGCAATGTTCTCCACCACGTCTACATATTCGCAGCCGCCGTAGTAGCGCCTGCCGGGATACCCCTCGGCATATTTATTGGTGAGGTGGCTGCCCATGGCCGCCATCACCGCAGGCGACACAAAATTTTCCGAGGCTATGAGCTCTATATTCCTCCTCTGCCGCAAAAGCTCGTTCAGCATCGCTTCCGCAACGTCGGGCGCGGCTTTTTTTATAATGTCAAGCTGTATCATGGCTTCACCCCCTGCCGTTTTTTTGCACATCTGTTGTTTTTGCATACCTATTGATTATAAATAAAGCGCGGCAATATTGCAATCGCCGCGCTTTATTATGTTTCCTTGAATTACTGCTGCCCGTCCTCGTGGCCCACTATCTCGATCATGCGGGGTTTGAACTCACGCATTTTGGAAAACACGGGATCAAGGCCCCTGAGTATGAAATATGTGCCGCAGCAGAGCAGCGCGCCGCCGATCACAGCGAAGAGATTGCTTATCCTGCTGCCTATGAACACGCCCAGCATAAGCCCTATGAGCGGTATTCCGTAAGCTAAGGCGCTGGCCTTGAACATACTGCCGCTGTGCAGCTCTATGGCCACTATATCGCCTACAACTGCGCCGCAGGAATTTTCTATCTCGATATCCGCCTCGTTTGAGCCGAAATGGAAGCAGGCGTTACAGTGGCCGCAGGCGTCGCTGCGCTGGAAGCGTACCACCGCAAGACCGCCCTTAAGCCCGACTACCCTGCCTGTCTGGCGAAGCTCTTCTCCTGCCATATACCTTACTCCTTATCGGGAACGATCTCTATATGCAGCTCCTCAAGCTGTGCCTTATCTACTACGTCAGGACAGCCGGACATGAGGCAGGACGCAGTCTGCACCTTCGGGAAGGCTATGACGTCGCGTATGCTGGAAGCCTTGGTGATGAGCATCGCCAGCCTGTCCAGACCGTATGCGAGGCCGCCGTGTGGAGGTGTGCCGTACTTGAAAGCGCCCATCAGGAAGCCGAAGCGATCCCAGGCTTCTTCCTTGGTAAAGCCCAGCTTCTCAAACATCTTCTCCTGCACCTCGGGGGAGTGGATACGTATGGAGCCGCCGCCGATCTCGTTGCCGTTGAGCACTATGTCATATGCCTTGGCGCGGACCTTGCCCTGATCGGTATCCAGCAGGTCAAGATCTTCATCCATAGGTGAGGTGAAGGGGTGATGCATGGCATAGTACCTTCCGTCCTCTTCGCTCCATTCAAACTGTGGGAATTCTATCACCCACAGGAAATTGAACCTGGTATCGTCCATTAGACCGAGCCTGCGGCCCAGCTCAAGGCGCAACGCGCCCAAAGCCTGGTATACCACCGCGTTCTTTGCATCCGCAACGAAGAACAGTATGTCGCCGGTCTTGGCGTTGGCGCGCTCCAGTATGGCCTTTAGCTGATCCTCGGTGAGGAACTTTGCGAAGGAGCACTGGATCCCATCGGGCTTCATGCTAAGCCACGCAAGACCCTTTGCGCGGTAGGTCTTTACCAACTCGCCGAGCGCATCTATCTGCTTGCGGGTAAAATGCTCCACGCCGCCTTCTACATTGATGCAGCGCACGGAGCCGCCGCCCCTGACTGCATCCGCAAAGGCGCCGAAGCCGCAGTCCTCAACTATATCGCTTACGTTTACGAACTCAAGGCCAAAGCGGGTATCGGGCTTATCCGAGCCGTAACGGTCCATAGCCTCCTGCCATGTTATGCGCGGCAGCGGGAGCTGAACGTCCACATCCAGAGTTTCCTTCATCAGCCGCTTGATGAAGCCCTCCTGAACGTTCATAACGTCATCCTGCTCAACGAAGGACATTTCAAGGTCGATCTGCGTGAATTCGGGCTGACGGTCTGCGCGCAGATCCTCGTCGCGGTAGCAGCGGGCAATCTGCATATAGCGGTCAAAGCCTGAAAGCATGAGCAGCTGCTTGAACAGCTGTGGGCTCTGGGGCAGAGCGTAGAACTTGCCGGGCTGTACGCGGCTGGGTACCAGATAGTCGCGGGCGCCCTCAGGTGTGCTCTTGCAGAGAGTAGGGGTCTCTATCTCTATGAAGCCCTGCTCTGCAAAGTACTCGTGAGCTATCTTGGTTATCTTGCTGCGCATAAGCAGATTCGCCTGCATACAGGGACGGCGCAGATCCAGATAGCGATACTTGAGGCGGAGCTGCTCGGCGGCGTTCACATTATCGTCAATGTAGAAGGGAGGAGTCTCGGCTACGCCCAGTATCTTCAGCTCTTTGGCTATAAGCTCCAGCGCGCCGGTCTTCATGTTTTTGTTTACCATCTTCTCATCGCGTCTCGCCAGCGTGCCCTTTACGGCGATGACATACTCGCTGCGGATGGTCTCAGCCTTCTCAAATACTTCCTTTGGAAGTTCGCTTTCGTTAAAGGTTACCTGCATGGTGCCTGTGCGGTCGCGAAGGCCTATGAATATCAGGGAACCCAGATTCCGCCATGTTCCGGCCCAGCCCATGAGCACCATTTCCCTTCCCACCTCGTCTGCGGTAGGCTCTGCGCAGTAGTGTGTCCGTTTCCAACCCTGAAGCAGTTCTGCCATTGTACCTTCCCTCTCTTATCTTAAAATTTGCCGTATTCTATTTCCAAGGGCAGCTATGGGAACATAGCCCTCATCCCCTGTTTCCATATCCTTGAGCTTTATCTCGCCCCGTTCCATCTCCTCGTCGCCCAGGATAGCCACGAATCTGGCGCCTATCTTGTTGGCGTACTTGAACTGCGCCTTGAAGCTCCTGCCCACATGATCGAATTCAGTCTTTATGCCGCTGCCGCGGAGCGTTGCTGTAAGGGTAAAGCCCACCTTGCGGGCCTCCTCGCCCATCGCCGCAACATATACCTCAACGCCGCGGGGCTGTGGTATCTGCGCCCCCGAAAGCTCTGCTATGAGCAGCAGCCTTTCCATGCCCATTCCAAAGCCTATGCCCGGGAGCCTGGGGCCGCCAAGCTGCTCCAGCAGCCCGTCATAGCGGCCTCCGCCGCATACCGTTCCCGAATATCCTTCGCTGTCTGCGATTATCTCAAACACGGTCTTTGTGTAATAATCCAGCCCGCGCACTATGAAGGGATCCACCTTGTACTGTATGCCTATGCTGTCGAGGCAGCCCTTCAGCTCTTCAAAGTGCTCCCTGCACTCATCGCAGAGGCAGTCCAGAATAGTGGGCGCGCCCTCGCATATTCTCCTGCACCTTTCTTCCTTGCAGTCCAATATGCGAAGCGGGTTCTTCTCGAAGCGGCTTTTGCAGGTCTCGCAAAGGCCGTCGTAGTTGCTCCTGAGGTATTCCCTGAGCATCTCGTTGTATTTCGGCCTGCAATCAGGGCAGCCTATGCTGTTTATGTTTACCGAAAGGCCCTTCACGCCTATCTTATCGAGAACGGCCATGGCAAGCTCGATGCATTCGGCGTCTATGCTTGCCCTGGGCGCGCCGTAAACCTCCACACCGAACTGATGATGCTCGCGCAATCTGCCCGCCTGAGGCTTGTCATAGCGAAACACGGGGCAGTAGAGATAATACATCTTGGTAGGCTGAGGGTCGTTAAAAAGATTGTTTTCTATGAACATACGGCCCGCGCCGGCAGTACCCTCGGGCTTGAGGGTTATGGACCTGCCGCCCTTGTCGTCAAAGGTATACATCTCCTTCTGAACTATGTCCGTGGTGTCGCCCACTCCCCGAAGGAACAGCTCGGTATACTCAATGACGGGGGTGCGTATCTCACTGAAGCCGAAGTCATCGCAGGTCTCCCTTGCGACCTTCTCGATATACTGCCACTTATAGCTTTCCTTTGGCGTAACGTCCTTAGTGCCCTTCGGCGCCTGAATTGCCATGATCTCTCCTCGCATTCTGTAATAATAAAAAGGTCTCCCGCCCGGCAAAGGGACGGGAGACCCGCGGTACCACCCTAATTGGGCTAATAAAAGCCCCGGCTCAATGCCCTTAACGCAGGCCGCACGGGCGGGCTTTTTACCCGCCGGCTCACGGGCGTCTCCGGCGATATCCTCCGCAGGGCTTTCAGCCAGGGCCCGTGCTCTCTAAGGAAGGGTTAATTTCGCCGCTCTTCCGATCAATGCCAATATTCCTGCTCATTATATAATCGCAGACTGAAAATGTCAAGAAAGTATGCTACTTTGAATACAGCTCCCGCTTCTCGCCGGCAACGGTATGTACCTTTGCCATGTAGGTGTTCACATCTTTGGGATTGGGTATGCGCTCCACGCGGCATTCACCATCGAATATGCGCTTGGTCATGGACCCCGCGCCATGCGCCATTATGGAGGTCGTCTCCTCCATCATGTCGATGTTATACATACAGACCTTTCCCGGCCTGGCATAGCCGACGTTCTCCAGGTTGCCGCTCATGTACTTCTGGCGGTACATATAATATGGCGCCATGCCCATGCTCCGGGCATACTCCATGCCGAGCTGCACCATTTTTTCAACGGTATCCCCATCCGGCAGTTCATAGCTGCCAAGGCTCTGCTTCAATCGCGAGGAACGCTTTATGGCCAGCGTATGCACGGTGAGGTTATCCGGGGCCAGCCCGCTTATTTCGGACAGGGTATGCTCCATATCGTGCAGGCCCTCCCCCGGCAGGCCGGCTATAACGTCCATGTTTATGCTCTCAAAGCCCACGGCGCGGGCCATCTCCAGGCAGTCCGCTATATCCCTTGGGGTATGGCTCCTGCCCACCAGCTCCAGCGTCCTGCTGCACATGGTCTGCGGATTTATGGATATTCTTCCCGCCCCCATGGCTTTTATTATCTCAAGCTTTTTCCTGGTTATGGTGTCCGGCCTGCCCGCCTCCACAGTAAATTCCCGGCCGAAGCCGCCATACTGCCCGAGCGCATAGCCCAGCACATCCTCAAGCTCGCTTTCCGTGAGCACCGTAGGAGTACCGCCGCCCATATACATGCTTCTTATCTTATAGCCGCAGCTGCGGGCTATTTCCGCGCCGAGGCGCATATCCTCCTTAAGCGCGGTTATGTAAGCCGCCATATCCGTCTTTTCGGTACGCACGCCCGAGGCAAAGGAACAGTACAGACACCGGGTGCGGCAGAAGGGTATGCCTATATACACGTCCACATCCCTGCCATCAACGTCCATGAACGGCCGCTGAATATCCACTATTTCTTTTGCAAGGGCAAGCTTTTCAGCGGTCACGTCAAATTCCTCCGCCATAAAGCGCATAGCTTCATTTGCGCCCTTTTCGGCTATAAGCTCGCGGAGCAGCCGCGTAGGACGTATACCGGTAAGGCTGCCCCATGGGAGCTTCGCGTCCTTATATACCTTGCCCAGCCCGCGGAACACGGCTATCTTCATGCAGCGCTTGCGGTAACGCTTCCTGTTCAGCTCGCCGCCGTCTACGTTGGGATGAAGATAGACGTACTCTGTCCGCACTCCATCAATATCGACAGTACAGACAGCGCGCCATGTATCGCCGTTTTCCTCCATTACAGCCGAAATCAGGGGGGAGGTATCGCCGTTCCCGGCGGGAATCACCTCCTCCATAGGCAGATATAGCCTTATCACCTCGCCCAGGTCGTTCAGAAACTCCGGGTGGTCAGTATATACCCTTACCATTTTATCTCCCGATCTACCTTACATATGGGTTTGCGGCACGCTCTTCATCCAGCGTGGTGGCAGGGCCGTGGCCAGGATAGACTATATAGTCGCCCTCCAGGGTGAAAAGCTTATTCTTTATGGAGCGTATTATGTCCTCATAGCTTCCGTAGCTGAAGTCCGTCCTGCCTATGCTCCGGCGGAAAAGGGTATCCCCCACAAACACGCATTTCTTTTCCTCCAGCACATAGCTGACGCCGCCCATGGTGTGGCCGGGGGTGAACAGGACCCTGAACTCGAGCCCCGCCTCCCTTACCGTATCGCCGTCCCTGAGCTTTACATCCGCATAAAAGGGCTCGATCTTCCTGAAGGTAAGATTTATATCCTTATTCCGAAGGCCCGCTTCGTCCAGCTCTCCTATGTATACCCTCATGCCCTGCTTCTGCAGCTCCGGCACTCCCAGTATATGGTCGAAATGACAGTGGGTCAGCAATATTGCTTTACATATGAGGCCGTTTCTCTCAAAATACGTATTTACCTTTCCCGCGTCTGCCGGATCGATCACGACGCACTCATTGCTGTTATCGAGCCGCACAAAATAGGTGTTTACGCAGTACGGGCCGGTTTCTATGCTGCTGACTGTTATATCTCTGTTCATGCTGTTTTCCTCGCTTAAAATGTCCTTCTGCTGTCCAAAAGTATCGTCACGGGGCCGTCGTTTATGAGGCTCACCTGCATATCCGCTCCGAACTCGCCGCACTGCAAGGGTACGGTTTCCCTCAGCCTCGCTATTGCCGCCTCATACATGGGTACGGCCTTTTCCGGCCTCGCCGCCTTTATGAAGCTGGGGCGCCTGCCCTTGCGCGCATCGCCGAAAAGAGTGAACTGGGATATGAGCAGTATCTCTCCGCCTATGTCCGTTACGCTCAGGTTCATCTTGCCTTCGCTGTCCTCAAACACCCGAAGACCGACGAGCTTTTCGCATATGTAGTCAAGGTCGGCCTGCTCATCGATATCCTCGACCCCGAGCAGCACCATAAAGCCCCTGCCGATGCCGCCCTTTACATTTCCCCCTATGCTTACCGATGCTTCGGAGACCCTCTGCACTACTGCCCGCATATGCTCCCTCCAAAAAACATTACTGGTTTACCCGGTATACCTCCTTGACGGAACGCACCTTGCGCATGCTCTTGATTATGTTATTGAGCTGCTCCGTGCTGGATACGTCGAAGGAAAGCTGTATCTGTATTATGTTCTGGTTAGCCTTGTCGACCTTTGCGGTCATGGCGGTTATGCTTATGTTCATGCCTGCAAGGACCT
>CALCEX010000194.1 GCA_937900325.1 uncultured Clostridia bacterium
ATGGCGGCTATGGGGTTGAGCATACCGTTTGCAGTAAGCATTATCAGCGCGCTTGCCGCAAGAAGCTTATCCGCTATTGGATCCATAAGCTTTCCGAAATCCGTTATCTGATTGCGGCTGCGCGCAAGATACCCGTCTGCAATATCAGTCAAAAAGGCAGCAATGAATATTCCGCACGCCACATATATTGCCGAAGGGGATTCGATGTAAAAGCAGGCAACAAACAGCGGCACCAGCGCTATCCTGATAAGGGTAAGCCTGTTGGGAAGGTTCATGTTTAAGTTTTTCATATTTCTTCTCCTTCCATATCATAAGGACCAGCGCCGGTCAACTTTATCATGGTAAAATCGCCGGGTTTCAGCCCTTTATTTTTGATGGAAAACATCACGGTACCATCTACCTCGGGAGCCTCTGCATATGTTCTGCCGTAGGCTATATCGCCGCTTATCTGTTCAACGAGAGCCTCTGTCACGGTACCTATGCGCTTTTTGTTGTAAGCAAGGGATATACCCTGCTGGAGGGACATTATCCTTTTCAGCCGGCGCTGCTTAACGTCCTCGGCTATCTGGTTCGGCATGTCGGCAGCAGGCGTATCGTCCTCCTGCGAATATGCAAATGCGCCGAGCCTGTCAAAACTGTGCTTCTCTATGAATTCAGCCAGATGTCCGAACTGTTCCTCCGTTTCCCCGGGGAAACCTGTTATGACGGTGGTACGCAGTATAAAGTCGGGAGCCGTGCGCCTGATATAGTCGGTTATCTCGCGGATATGTTCGGCGGAACCATGGCGGTTCATCGCCTTCAGCATATCCGGATCTATATGCTGAATGGGTATATCTATGTAATTGACTATCTTGGGATCGGCTACCATAGTATCCACCAGCTCTTCATCTATGGTATTTGGGTAGGAATAAAGCACGCGTATCCAATGCAGCTTATCTATCTTTGCTATACGCCGCATAAGTTCCGCAAGCATGGGTTTACCGTATATATCGGTTCCGTAAGCAGAAGTGTCCTGCGCTATCAGGGTGAGCTCCTTTACTCCGCTGTCGGCCAGTCTTTTCGCCTCTTCCACCAGTTTTTCCATTGGAACGCTGACCTTGCCGCCACGTATAAGCGGTATGGCGCAGTAGGTGCAGCGATTATCGCAGCCGTCAGCTATACGAAGATAGGCGCTGTATGAGGGCGTAGTTATCATGCGTGCGTCCTCGCCGCAGCGCCTGTATTTGCCTCCTACCGCCTCGGTTATCTTTCGCACAAGCCCTTCCTTGTCCTTTACACCCCAGAATATATCAACCTCTGGCAGCTCCTCCCGCAGCTCCTTGGGGTAACGCTGGCTGAGGCAGCCCGTTACTACCAGCAGGCGGCATCTGCCGTTTTTCTTGTGCTGTGCCATCTCGAGTATGGCGCCTATGGATTCCTCCTTGGCCGGATTTATGAATCCGCAGGTGTTTACGATTATCACCTCGGCCTGAGATTCATCGTTGGTTATCTCAAAGCCGTTTTCCTTAAGCATGCCCAGTATCTGTTCACTGTCTACTCTGTTTTTTGAGCAACCCAGAGACACCATTCCAACAGTTATAGCCAAATTACTCTTCCTCCGTATCTGCGCCCGTAAGCTGCTTATATTCCTCAAAGCTGTTTATCAGGAGCTT
>CALCEX010000195.1 GCA_937900325.1 uncultured Clostridia bacterium
GCTGCCTGTGGTGCCGGGCAAAACGGTTCGCCATGTCCTTGAGGGGCTGCTCGCCGAGCATCTCGGCATATATGCGGCTCTTCTTGTAGGCAAGGGCCTCGTGGTACATCTGGTCCTGTATTATGCCCAGGTTTTTGGTGTCCATCATGGATTGTGCCGTCTCCATTTTGCAGTTGGCCGGTTCGGTCTGCTTCATAAAGGAGCTTACGTCGTTTTGTGTCATTTATAACCTCCGTTTTTTTAGTCTGCGATGCGCATGGCAGTTATATTATCTGACGGAGCGTGTTGAAACTTACTATGAGGAGAATAGATGAAGAAGAAAAAAACGGGCAAATCGGCTATGGATTCCGCTCTGGATTATCTTACCTCGAGACCGAGGACGGTGCGGGAAATGGAAAACTACCTTGACGGACAGAACTATGGAGAATACGAGGTGTATGCCGCAGTGGAACGGCTCAAGGAGCTGAAATACCTTGACGACGCCAGGTACGCGGCGGATTTCGTCTCCACCCGCCTTGCAACGAAGCCGCTGAGCAGGCGCAAGCTTAAAGAGCAGATGCGCGCTCATTACCTCGGCGCCGACGACATAGACGCCGCCATGGAGCAGGTGAGCGACGACGTGGAAAGGCAGAATGCCATGGCCGTGGCTGAGAAGTTTTACCGTCAGTTCGAGGGCCTTGAGGAATACGACAGAAGGCAGAGGATCGTAAGAAGGCTGGCTGGCCGAGGCTATGATTTCGGCGTGATACGCGACAGCGTGGAGAAACTGATAGGCGTCATAGACTGTCCCATAGAGGGCGATGCAGAGGACGAGGAATGATATGGGCGGAAGCATTACTGACATCACAGGTATAACCGTAGGCCATTATACGGATAAAAAGGCAAGGACCGGCTGCACTGCCGTTATTTGCAAAAAAGGGGCGGTAGCCGGAGTAGACGTCCGCGGCAGCGCGCCCGGCACGAGGGAGACGGATCTTCTGCGGGGCTACAATTCCGTAGAGAGGGTCCAGGCGATAATGCTTTCCGGCGGCAGCGCATACGGGCTGGATGCGGCAAGCGGAGCCATGCAGTACTTTGAGGAGCAGGGACTTGGCGTAGACGTGGGGATCGGAGTGGTCCCCATAGTTCCTGCGGCGGTCATATTCGATCTTGGCGTGGGAGATCCAAAGGTGCGCCCCGGCAAGGCGGAGGGCTATGCCGCCTGCAGGGACGCCAAGGATTCCACTCCGTCAGGCAGCATAGGCGCCGGCGCCGGCGCTACTGTTGCGAAGGCCTTCGGTAGCAGGTATGCGGTGAACAGCGGCCTCGGTACGGCCTGCATAGAGCTGGGAAACGGCGTAAAGGTGGGGGCGATAGCCGTAGTGAATGCGCTGGGCGACGTATACGACCCGGCCACGGGCGAGCTGGTGGCGGCGGCAAATATCGATGGCAGGATCACGCCCTGCATGGATTCGCCAGCCTTAGGGCAGGCGGCTTTCGGCAATACCACAATAGGCGTGGTGGCGACGAATGCAAGGCTCACCCGGGAGGAAGCAAACAAGCTGGCTTCAATGGCGCACGATGGGCTGGCCATGACCATACGCCCCGTGCATACCTCGCTGGATGGAGATACCTTCTTTGCAATGTCTACCGGCGAAATGGAGTGCGGGCTGCTGCCGGTGCTGGTAGCGGGGGTGAGAGCGGTATCCGCCGCTATACTGGACGCCGTAAGGAGCGCCAAATGATACTTGGCACCGGCATAGATA
>CALCEX010000196.1 GCA_937900325.1 uncultured Clostridia bacterium
AGGCCGGTGCGTTCATCGGCTACTATCTGTATGGTAGCGGTATAGCTGCTCTTGGCGTTGTTCGCCCATTCCGCCTTCACCACCCTTTCGGGATCCATAAGCAGATCCCCTATATTGGGGCAGTCCTTCCTGTGGATGGACACGCCTCTGCCGCGCGTAATATAGCCTATTATATCGTCTCCGGGAAGGGGTGTGCAGCAGCGGGCGAAGCGCACCACCATTCCGGTGTCGCCCTCCACTATCACGCCCTTGCCGTTGCCGCGGTTCCCGGGCCTGCCCTGCTGCTCCTCCTCAAGCCGCTCCAGACGTTCCGCGGCAGCCGCCGCCTTTGCCTCCTTTTTTGCCTGCTCAAGAAGCTTATTCGTCACCTGCCCGGTAGTTATGCCGCCGTAGCCTATCGAAGCATACACATCGTCCAGATCGGACATGTTGAACTTTTTCAATATGTCCTCAAAGTATTCCTTCCTGCCGGTAAAGTCGCTTAGCTGCGCTCCCTGGCGCTTCAGCGCCTCAGAAAGCATATCCTTGCCCCGCTGTATGTTTTCCTCCCGGTTGGCTTTCTTGAACCATGTGCGTATTTTGGCCTTGGCCTGCTGTGTTTTGGCGATCTTCAGCCAGTCGTAGCTGGGCGCGGCGTTCGGCGAGGTTATTATCTCCACCACATCGTTGTTTTTCAGCTTATAGTCAAGGCGCACCAGCGCGCCGTTTACCTTCGCGTGCTGAACATGGTTGCCAACGTTGGAGTGTATCCTGTATGCGAAGTCTATCGGCGTAGATCCCGTAACGAGGTCTATTATCTTGCCCTGGGGGGTGAGCACATAGACATAATCGCCGAAAAAATCCTTGCGTATGTTCTCTATGAATTCCCTTGTGGTATTGGAATCCGCCTCCATGGAAAGGGCTTCTCTGAGCCAGGCAAGCTTGCTGTCCAGATCGTCCGGGCTGCTTCTGCCTTCTTTGTACATCCAGTGCGCCGCTATGCCGTATTCGGCCGCCTTGTGCATTTCCGGCGTCCTTATCTGCACCTCAAAGGGCATACCCATGCCGTCGTTTGAGAACAGCGTCGTGTGCAGCGAACGGTACATATTGGTCTTGGGCATCGCTATATAATCCTTAAAGCGTCCCGGCATGGGCTTCCAAAGGGAGTGGATTATGCCGAGCGTGGCGTAGCAGTCGTTTACCGTGTTGACTATTACCCGTATGGCTATAAGGTCGTATATCTCGTCTATGGTCTTCTGCTGGCGGACAGTCTTTTTATATATGCTGTAAAAATGCTTCGGTCGGCCGGAAAGCGTAGCCTCTATTCCCGCATCCTTCAGCGCCTTTTCTATCTCCTCCATGGCCTTATTGAGGGTGCGCATGCGCTCCTCCTGATAGGGTATCATGGCCTGCTCCAGCTTTTTGTACTCCTCCGGCCAGAGATACTTCATGCAGAGGTCCTCCAGCTCGCACTTCATGGCGCCCATGCCGAAGCGATGCGCAAGAGGCGCGTAGATATCCAGCGTCTCGCGGGCCTTGCGTATCTGCTTTTCCTCGCTGCAATACTGAAGGGTACGCATATTGTGCAGTCTGTCGTTGAGCTTTATTATGACCACACGAATATCGTTTGCTATGGCAAGGAACATCTTGCGGAAACTCTCCGCCTGTATGTCCTCGCGGCTTATCATCTCATTCTTCCCGGTTTTGGTAAGCTTCGTTACGCCGTCCACCATGCCGGCGATATCCTGCCCAAACATGGAGGCGAGCTTTTCGCAGGTTATATCCTTGCCATCCTCTATTACGTCATGCATCAGACCTGCCAGTATGGTATGGCTGTCCATACCCATATTGGCCAGCATTATGGCCACGCTTTCCGGATGGGTATAATATGGTTCCCCGGAATGGCGGGTCTGATGGGCATGGACTCCTTTTGTAAACTCAATAGCCCGGCCAAGCATCTGCATTTCCTCTGGCGTGAATGTCTTTGAACAGATCTCACTCAGCTTGTCCATATTGCTCCTCCTTCCGGCCCCGCTGCCCTGGCGATTAAAATGACGATTGAAATAATAACAGAAATCAACGGCCTGCACCGTTGATTTCATAAAGTGCTGTTAATTTAGTATACTATTGCGGAATACACATCGTAGCCCTTCAGGTTATCTCTGCCTCCGCATTCAGAAGCCAGCTCGATCGCAAAGCGCGCGCCTACCACCTCGCCGCCCATTTCCTCAACGAGCTTTACGGTAGCAAGGCAGGTGCCGCCTGTGGCCAGCAGATCATCCACTACTACTACCTTCTGGCCGGGCTTTATGGCGCCCACATGTATCTCAAGTGAATCGGTACCGTACTCGAGTGCGTACTCATAGCGCAGCGACTCGCAGGGGAGCTTACCGGGCTTTCTTGCCAGCACCAATCCGGCGTTAAGCGCGTAAGCCAGCGCAGAGCCTACCACAAAGCCCCTTGCCTCCGGGCCCACCACCAGGTCTACCTGCTTGCCATCAAGGCTCTTTGCCAGCTCGTCTATGAGCTGCCTGAAGGCTTCCGGGTTCTGGAACAGGGTAGTAACATCCCGGAAAAGTATGCCGGGCTTGGGAAAATCGGGAATAGAGCGCACAGCGGTCTTAAGATCCATGTTTATTGTTCCTCCAGTCATTGCGTAGGCAGATGTTTTGTTTGTTAGCTTTCCAGAGACCCGAGTCTTTGGGTAGCGGCATATGTCGGGCTTTCCATAAGCTCCCGCTGAGGCGGATCCTTTACGAGCCGTATACCCTCGTTTGCGTTGATGAAATCCAGCTCCTCCATTACCCGCTCGCCCAGCCTCGCCATTCGCGCAGGCGTTCCCGTTACGGCGGCAAGGTAATCTATGAGCTCCTCGCGGTTGAAAAACCGCCTTTCCGATGAGCGCAGCGCCTTATAATACGCCGCTATATCCCGCCGCCCCAGCGCAAGGGATGCAAAGCAGCCCACAGGGTACGCCCTGCCCGGTATTATCTCGGCATGGGGCGCAAGAGCCCCAAGCCTTTGAGCAAAACCGGCGTCGGCGCTGTCATACATCAGAACAGTGCTGAAGCGGGACAGCTCCAGCGAGTCTATCACCGGGCCGAAAACAGCCGTATGATAGCCGCAGGGGAAGGCCCGGTTGCAGCCGAAGGCCATATCCAGCCTTCTTAAAAGCCCCTTATACGCCAGCTCCTTCATAAGGTCGGCGGCGCCCTCTACGGTAAAGCAGAGCACCATCGTCCCCGCTATGGAGCCTGTCAGCAGTTTTTCAAGGTCGCAGGCCTTTTTTTCGGCCGCATCAATGCCACAACCCGTATTATACAATATATTCTCCGAGAATGCATCAATAAATTTATCTCCCCTGTCCTTCATGAAAGCCGCGGGATCTTCTACGGGCGCGGGGCGCATATCGCGGACGCGGAGCTGCACCGAGCGCATACCGTTCCACTTGTTTATTACCGGCGTGTATATGGCGTCGCAGCGGCCCATGTCCGCCAGCTCCCGGAGCTGATGCCCCTTTGAAAAGGCCACAAGCTCCACATACCTGTCGTCTTTTACGGCGGTAGCCTTTATATGGCTGCCGCTGCTGCCTATGCGCCTGAGCCCCCGCAGCAGTATGCCGTCCGTCCTGAAGGACGGCTCCGGATTGCCCTCGCCAAACGGCGACAGCAGCTCCAGCTCCTCCACCATGGGAAGAGTAAGCTCGGAAAGCTCTATCTCCGCCTCATAGCTCCTCCTGGGTATAAACAGCTCCTGATCTACGGTGCTCCGGAAGGTCATGTCCAGGGCCTGACGGAATTCTTCAAAGTCCTTCTCCGGCATGGTGACGCCGGCTGCATACGCATGGCCGCCAAAGCGGGTAAAAAACCTGTTGTTGGCATTGAGGGCACGATACAGATCGACCCCGGGCACGGACCTGGCGGAACCCGTCAGCACCCCTTCTTTTTCGGAAAAGAGCAGCGTTGGCCGGTAATACCTTTCGGCTATCCTTGCCGCGGCTATGCCTATCACGCCGGGGTTCCAGTTCGGGGATTTGAGCACTATGGAGCGGCCCTTTGTAAGATCCAGCCTTTCCGCCATCTCCGCTGCGGAATCTATTATATCCCCCTCCTCCGCCTGGCGGCGGCGGTTCAGCTCATCCAGAAGCTCGGCTGCCCTTCGGGCCTCTTCGGCATCCTCGGTGCAGAGCAGCTCCACGCATATGCCGGCTTCCTCCATCCTGCCCGCGGCGTTGAGCCTCGGGCCGAAGCCGAAGGAAAGATCCCGGGATACGAACGCATCGTTCTTTCCGTTCACCACGCGGCCCAGCGCCTTTATGCCTTGGCAGCAATCGCCCTTATTTATCATATCCAGAGCCACGGCAACTATGGCGCGGTTTTCACCGAGCAGCGGCACCACGTCCGCCATTGTCGCTATGCCCGCATGAGGTATGTAGCGTTTGGCGGCTTTCCGGCCTATAAGGCCTTCCGCAAGCTTCCACGCTATGCCTGCGCCGCATATGTCGCCGTTGGGGTATGCATCGTCCTCCCGGGTATGGCATACCACGGCGCAGCAGTCCGGTATTCTGCCGTCGCAGCGGTGATGATCCGTCACTACCACGTCCATTCCCAGCTCGCGGCATCTGTCTATCTCGCCGTATGCCTTTACGCCGTTATCCACGGTAACTATGAGCTGCACTCCCATTTCGTGCAGCCGCTCCACGGCCGGGACGTTCAGCCCGTAGCCCTCATCATGCCGCGATGGTATATCGTATATGACATCTGCGCCCAGCCTCCTGAGGCAATCGTAAAGTATGGAGGTGGCGCATACGCCGTCCGCGTCGTAGTCGCCGTATACGCATATTTTCTCGCCGGTCACGGCCCGCTTTATGCGCTCCAGCGCTTTATCCATGTCCTTCATAAGAAGAGGATCCAGAAACTGCCCCTCCCCCGGATGCAGGAAAAGCTCCATCGCCTCCCTGTCGCGCGCCCCGCGGGCATACAAAAGCGAAGCAAGCCGCGGAGATATCCCCTCAGCTTCGGGTATGTCGTTATTTATTTGTGATAATTCATACATCAGCATACCGTAATTTTACACCCAGCGCAGCCTATTTGGCAAGGCGCGGGAAACCGGCATGTCCCGATATATCCTGGCGGCTATTTCAGCATTTGCAGCACCATTACGCTGAGCAGGCCGCTTACTGCCCCGACGGCTATATCCGAAAGCAGCGCTACGCTCACATACAGCGTGCCGGCAACAGCGGAAAATACTATAAATGCCAATACGGCATAAAGCGTACCCGCCAGCGCCCCATAAAGCCACAGCCGTTTTTCGCACCGGCGGACTGCCGTAAGCCCTGCCGCCGCCGCGCATATTACCTTTATGACCGTGGTAAAAACGCCCATTGTGGATACCTGTAAAAGCTCCTCTTTGAGTGCGACGGCGTACAGCACCACCAGCACAAAGCTTATTATGACGCCCAGCAGGGCGCTCTTTCCCACCTCCAGCGCCATATCGGCCTGCTTTTGTGCCGCCCTTGCCGTTCGCATACGCATATACCCCCTTATCAAGCATACAGATATATATGCGAAGGCACAAAAAAATATGCCCGGCAAAAAACCGGGCATATTGCAGCTTTTCAGCTTATTTTAGTTTGCCTGATCCTCTATGGTATTCTCAACAGGAGAATCCTCTACGGAGGCTATGGCGCCGCGGATGAATACCAGGCGAACCTTGTCGGGACCCACCGAAATAGTCACAACGTCGTCCTTTATGGCAGTGATCGTGCCGTAGATGCCGCCGATCGTGCGTACACGGTCGCCGGGCTTGAGGTTGGCCAGCATATCCTTTATCTTCTTTTCCCTCTTGCGCTGTGGGATTATCATGACTGCAAAGAGCGCGATCATGAGAAGGATCAGCATACCGCCGTTGCTCATAAAGCTCTGAATGCCACTTACTACCTGAGTATCCATTATTTACCTTCCTTATCTTTGTCGCGGCAAGACCGCCAATTTTTACTCTTCAACCATTCTATATAAAATACTTTCCCGCGTCAAGGTATTTATTTCCCATTGGGCAAATTGTCACAATTACCCAAATTCATATTTCCTTCTGCGGCTTTGACGCCCTGTATTTTTTGACGAATGCCGACGGGTGATAAGAAAGCTTCGCTTTGCGCAGCCCTTCCAGGCCCATGTCCTCCTCCCGGTTTATGTATTTCACATCGCTGAGCAGATTTGCCGCCATTTGCTGATTGATCAGCGGATACAGGCCCGGCACCTCGGCCTCGGCCTTTTCGAAATAAGTCACCGCCATATCCTTCCATGGCTTATCCGCCACGGAGAAGGCCTTTATCTCGCCGCCTATCCTTATTCCGCCGCAAAGAAGATCCAGCTCCCGCATATTGAAAAGCGCCGTGCGTATGGCGTCCAGCTCCCATTCTGCGGATAATGAATCGTCCTCGTCCTTATCTGAGACCCACTGCTCGTAGAGGTCTATGCACTCCCCTATATTCTCCGGCCCCAGCGTAACAAACTCAAAGCTTCCGCTTTGTTCCAGGCGGTTTATAAAGTTGCGCTTGGCGTGGTATTTCTTGCCCGGAAGATCTCTGAGATCCTCCATTTCGTAGACGTAATCGAAGTTGTCCCTGTCCTCCTCCACGTCGAAGCCCGCTGTGCGGAATTGCTTCGCATACTGCTCTGCTATGCCCACGAACAGTGGCTTCACACCGTTATCCGTCATATACTGCTCCGCCCTGGCTATGGCCCTGCCGTAATCCGCCGGGTCGAGGCATACCGGCGCCATCATATACATGGGCGCGCCGGGGAATCTGCAGCGGCTATACATCACGCCGTCCTCAAAGGCTATCGTTATTTTTCCCTTCGCTCCCCACGAGATATAGCTGGTGAAGGTAAATTCCGAATTGAAAAGCCCGGCGTTTCCGGTGTATTTCTCCACCTCCTGCCGCATGTCAACAGTTACTTCTTTAAATTCAAGTTTTTCTTTTTTGCTGCTTATATTTTCCATATCCCCATATTACTCTACCGGCGCGGCAAGTTTCAACCTTTAATTTTTTCCCATTGCAAAAGCCCCGAAAAAAACTCGGGGCCTGCTTTCTCTTTTTGCTGCGGTCAGCGCATTATCTGGTATGTGGCGTCCACCGTTGCCGTTACCTTTATGGTGGGCATTACGGTCTGCGTCTCGGCGAGAGAATCCTCGGCTGCCATCACTGCGGCCTTTGATCTTAGATTCTCGTTGGGCTCATCATATACCACCGCGCTGTCGGCGCCGCCGTTTTCATCTATGGAGATAGGCAGGTTTGCAAGGTTTACGCCCGCCCCGTCTGCTATGGCTTTGGCCTTGGCCCCTGCCGATTCCACCGCCATGCCGAGCGCCTGAAGGTATGCCTCGGAGTCGTCCTCTATGGAATATTCGGGGCCGGATATATCGCTTGCGCCGGCGGCAACGACCTCGCTTATGAGGCTGCCCAGCACATCCATATCCCTGACCGTGACGTTCACGGTATAGTAAACCTCATAGCCCACCACCTTGGAGGTATTCTTGCTGTAATCCCGAACCTCGTTTATGTTAAGATAACCGGTCTCGATGTCTTCCTCCGCTATGCCCTTGCCCCGTATTACCGCAAGCACAGACTCCATCAGCTTCGCATTCCGCTGCTGCGCCTCGGATACGTCCGTTTCCTGCGCCCTTACGGTAAAGCCTACCTTTGCAATGTCCGGCTTTATGTTTACGGTGCCGGTCCCGC
Organism: uncultured Clostridia bacterium; assembly: GCA_937900325.1. Taxonomy (GTDB): domain Bacteria; phylum Bacillota; class Clostridia; order Christensenellales; family CAG-138; genus SFEL01. The sequence continues at coordinate 7,724 of CALCEX010000196.1, forward strand.
TCACCTTTACGGTGCTTCTGGTATCATAATATCCGTCGGTATTCTGAGTCGATGCCACTATGTTCTTTTGCTCCTCTATCTGATCCTGGCTCTTGCAGGCCGCGGCCGAAAGAGCCACCATTGCTGCGCAGAGCGCTATTGCCGTTATTCTTATCTTCTTATTCATCGTCATTTTTACCGTTACTCCTTTTTCTCCGTATCTTCTTTCTTACTGGCGCTGAGCTTTTCCATGCGCTCGCGCCGTTCCCGCGCTTTTGCCTCGCGCTTTGCGGCATTCTTAGCCTTTCCCTTCTTTATGAGCTTTACTATCAGCACTATTACCGCAGCCAATACCGCGATCACCAGCAATGCGGGTATTGCGCATACTATGGCTACCAGCGCGTTCTCGAGGAATACGCCTACCGCGGCAAAGCTTTCTGCAATGCCTGTGGACATACGCTCGCCCATGCTTTCCTTTGCGGCAGGGCCTTTGGCGAGGCGGTTCTCATGGATATTCACATAGACTGTGGTATAGTCCACCAGATCGTCATAACGGCGCAGCTGAGTGGTGTACTGCTCTATCTCGAGCGTCGTCTCGGATATGGCCTGCTCGAGCTCTACCATATCCTCCATATTGCTGGTGGTTTTGAGTATTTCCTTGAGCCTGTCAAGCTGATCCCTAAGCACGCCCAGGCGGGTCTCGGTATCAAAGTAATTGAGGGTTATGTCCTCGGTTTCGCAGTTGCTGTATGTTATCTCCCCGGTACCCTGGGTAAAATCCACGAATTCCTTGACCCTGGCGGTGGGAATGCGGAACGTCAAATTGGCGGTGCGCCCGTCGTCGGAATATGTAACGGGCTTTGTGCCGCTTATGCTGGAGGACTGTATATAGCCGCCAAGCTGTGCCGCCTTATCCTGAAGCTGGTTGAAGTGAGTATCGAACTCATCGGTCTGCATATCAAAGGTATAGGTGGTGATTATCTTGTGATTGCCGTAGTTCGGATCGGCTTCCCCTGCGTCAAAGCCATCGGCTGTGGTTTGAGTCTCTGCTGCCGCGGGAGCCTCGTCGTAGCCCGACTCCTGGGTCTTAGCCTCTGATGGCGACCAGTCGGCTGTGTCATATGCATAGCTTTCCTCTGTTTGCGCCTTCATAGAGGACTGCGAAGCCGCGCAGCCGCAAAGCACGCAAAGCAACGCGAGTGCAAGCATTGCACATACTGTGATCTTTAACCTCTTCGTCATAATAAATACCTCCGTTATACCCTGTGCGGGACTTTGTGTGGGCCTCATGTCTCTTATGCCTCTCTTATGCCTATAAAACGTGCGGGCAGGCGGAATGGTTGCGTTTTTTTAAATTTATCCTGAAATAATTATATCAGCCTTCACTTTTCCGGACAAGCGCCCCTTCGTTCCCATACGCCTGTTATTACGCCGCATATTATGAGCAGCGCACCTATTACGCTCATGAGCGTAATAGGCTCATGCAGGAACAGGGCGCCTGTTAAGAGCGTTACAAACGGGTTTACATAAATATAGGTGTTCACCTTAACTATGCCGAGCCTTCGGGTCGCCATGTTCCATGTGGTATAGCTTATCCCGCTGCCAAGTATGCCAAGAAACGCTATGCTGAAGAGCTTTTGCGGGTCTGCGAGTTCATACAGCGGCATATTCAGCTCCCCCGTTAAGCACGCAAGCGGCAGCGTGGTCAGTATCGCGAAAAAGGTCATCCTGCGCATAAGAAAAAAGCTCGAAAACCTGTGTACATAGCGCGTTATCATTACGGAGTACAGCGCCCAGCATATCGCGGCGGCTATGGACAGCATATCCCCCAGCGGATTGAATTTCAGCACTACGGTTCCGTTGAATACCACCAGCGCCACGCCCGCAAGGGCAATGAGCGAGCCGTATACCGTGCTCTTTCTGAGCCTGTTCCCTTTTGTAAAAAAGTGCGCCAGCACGGCAGTCCATATGGGCGCCGAAGCTACGAGTATGCTTACGTTTGATGCGAGGGTATACCTTAATGCATTGTTTTCGCAAAGGAAATATACCGTATCCGCAAAAAGCGACATAAAAAACATACCGAGATTATCCCGGGCCGTAGTCTTTTCCATCCTTGGATACATGCACCACAGCACGGCATACGCCACGAAAAAACGCAGCAGCATTATCTGCACAGGCGTAAATACGCCGAGCAGCGTCTTGCTGAATATGAACGTGCTGCCCCATACGCATATGGTCGCCAGCGCCATGAGGTGGCCGCCAAGCTCTCCGAGCTCCCTTGTGCCGCGTTCCATGGACATTTCTCCTTATCGGTTGTTAAAACCAGTTCGTTATTTTGCAGTATTATATCACAGCCCCTATTATTTCGCTTTACTTTTCGCAAAAAAAACAGTAAAGTAGTATTTGGTGGTAGTATGGCGTAGTTGACTTGCGAAAATATTTTCGCGCATTTCGGCGGGTTTTCCCAGCCCGGCAGCCACTGTTTTTATGCGCCGACAAACCTTTTTAGGGAGGACATTTATAAAAGTGGGTATTTTCTCTGTAATTTCACTTTTGGGCGGGCTCTCCATCTTCCTGTACGGAATGGACGTCATGGGGGACGGCCTGAAAAGCAGCTCCAGCAAGGCCCTTAAAAGCATGCTGGAAAAGGTCACCCACAGCGCGGTGCTGGGTATGCTTACGGGTACGCTCGTAACCAGCGTCATACAAAGCTCCACCGCCACAATAGTGCTTACGGTAGGACTTATGGGCGCAGGCATACTCAACCTCCGCCAGTCCATAAGCATAGTCATGGGCGCCAACATAGGCACCACCATCACGGCGCAGATAATCCGCCTGATGGATATAAACTCAAGCAGCGCGGCATTCCTCGAAATATTCAAGCCCTCCACATTGGCGCCTCTGGCTCTGCTTGGAGGAATAATACTTCTCAAATTCATCAAAAGCCAAAAAACAAAGGGCGTCGGCATGATGCTGATGGGCTTCGGCATCCTTTTCACCGGCCTTATGGGCATGACGGAGGCGGTATCCCCCCTGTCCGAATCACAGGTGTTTGTGGATGTTCTGCATAAATTTTCCGATGTTCCCGTACTGGGCATATTGACCGGCCTTATAGTCACCTTTATCCTGCAGAGCTCCTCTGCCGTGGTAGGTATAGTCCAGGCGCTTTCGTCTACCGGCGCTATCACCTTCCAAACCGTATATCCCCTTATAATAGGCATCAACCTTGGCACCTGCATATCCACCGCCGTAATATGCTCCATCGGTTCCGACAAGGACGCCAAGCGCACCGGCATTGCGCACATACTTTTCAACTGCGCCGGCACGGTGCTGTTTATGATCGCAATAGCCCTGCTGCATAACGCCGGGGCGCTGAACGGTATATGGAATAAGCCCATGAACAGCGGCGGGATAGCAAATTTCACCACCATATTCAATCTGGTGACCGCCATTGTGCTGCTGCCTTTTACGAACACGCTTGTAAAGCTCACCACCATCATAGTTAAGGACTCCCCGGACGATACCGAGGAGGCCTATCCTGAAATGCGCACCCTGGACGAGAAGCTGTTCATATCTCCCGCGTTAGCCCTTCATCAGGTCAACGTGGCCGCGGCCAGCATGGGCAGGCTGGCCCGCAAGAACTTTAACCGAAGCATAGAGCAGCTGGTTTCCTATGACGCTGAGCGCAGCGCAAAAATATCCTCCGCAGAGGACAGGCTGGACAGCTTTACAGACGCCGCGGAGAATTACCTCATAAAGCTTTCCAACCATATCGACAGCACGGAGGACACCAACGAGCTGAACCTGCTGCTTCAGGCCGTCACCGACTTTGAGCGTATAGGCGATTACGCAACAAACATAAACGACCTTAGCGCCCGCCTGGTAGCGGACGGACATGCTTTCTCCGAAACCGCAAAGAAGGAGTTAAAGGTACTTTCCTCCGCTCTTACCGAGATAATCGACCTTACCGTAGAAGCCTTCGCCAACGGAGACGACGCCATGGCAAGGCGCATAGAGCCTCTCGAAGAGGTGATCGATGAAATGGTCGCCACTCTGAAGGACAGGCATATCGCTCGCCTGAAGAGCGGCTCCTGTACCATAGGCGCGGGGCTGGTGTTCATAGAGGTGCTGACCCATATGGGCCGCGCCGCCGACCAGTGCTCCAGCATAGCGGTATTCCTGCTGGGCCGCCACAACGAGGAGATACTGAACAACCACCACGCCTACCTGCACGAGCTGCATAAGGGTGCCGACGCCTACTACGCCTCCGAATTTGAGGCGAGGCGCAAGGAGTTTCTCGATCCCATAGAGGCGCTGTAAGCGGCAGCTTCAGGGCATGCAAATATAAGAAGGATATATGGCCCATTGCGCCATATATCCTTTTTTTCAAGTTCCAAAGCTGCGGCGTTTCCTTATAAACCGCGTGCGATCTGATCTTATATTCTTTTCAGCAGTGCCGGAAGCTCATATAAGCGCCTTATCTCATGGTCCGGGCGCACACCCTCCTCATCCGCCGCGCAGTCGCGGTTGAACCATATGGTGGTTATGCCGGCGTTCTTGCCGCCCTGCATATCGGCCGAAAGGCTGTCTCCCAATATGGCGGTATGCGTTCTGCAAAATCCCGGTATCTTTTCAAAGCATCTTTGAAAATACTCCGGCTCAGGCTTGCGGCCGCCTATTTCCTCGGAAATAAACATATCGTCAAAGTATTTCTCTATACCGGCGCTGTCTATGCGGCTGTGCTGCACCTTCGCTATGCCGTTTGAGGCAAGGTAAAGCCTGTATTTGCCGTGAAGTTCCTCGAGCATATCCTCTGCCCCATCGACAAAATAATGGCCTATCGCCAGCAGTTTCTCATATACCTCGGCGGTATTCTCAGGAGATACATCTATTTTGAACTCGTCAAAAAGCTGCCTGAAGCGGCTGACCTTTACCTCTGCAATGGTGATCTGCCCCTTTTCAAGCCTTTTCCAGTGGACAAGGTTTATGGCGCTGTACCGGCTGAGAAGCTCTTTTGCAGGCTCAATACCCATGGCTCTGAGGGCGCCCGCAAGCGCGGGCCCCTCGGCCTTGTTAAAATCCAATATGGTGTTGTCCAGATCTATAAGCAGCGTATCTATCATACACACGTCTTACTTGCTCATTGCCCTTTCCGCCGCGGCCACTACGTTTTCCACCGTAAAGCCGAACTCCTTAAAGAGTACGCCTGCGGGGGCGGAGGCGCCAAAGCGGTCTATGGTAACTGTCTCACCATCCAGCCCGGTATATTTATACCAGCTCATGGCGCAGCCTGCTTCTATGGCCACCCTCGCCCTTACCGCGCCGGGCAGCACGCTCTCCTTATACTCCGCGCTCTGCCTGTCAAATATATCGGTGCAGGGCATGGATACCACGCGAACCCTTTTGCCCTTTTCCGCAAGCGCATCCGCCGCCTTCATGGCAAGCTCCACCTCCGAGCCGCTGGCTATGAGTATCACATCGGGCTTTTCGCAGCCGCGCAGTACATAGCCGCCCAGCATGGCTTTCTTTACGTCCGTCTCCTCAAGCTGGGGCAGGTTCTGGCGGGTAAGCGCCAGCGCGGTGGGCATAGTTCCAGACAGGGCCGCAATATAAGCCGCAGCGGTTTCCTTCTTATCCGCGGGGCGGAACAGATTGGTATCGGGTATAGCCCTTATGGAGGCGAGGTGCTCGATAGGCTGATGGGTGGGGCCGTCCTCCCCTACGCCTATGCTGTCGTGGGTAAGTATGTACAGCACGGGCAGCTTCATGAGGGCCGCCATGCGCATTGCAGGCTTGAGGTAATCCGAGAATACCATAAATGTGGCGCAATAGGCGCGCAGCCCGCCGTAAAGCATTATGCCGTTGCAGGCAGCCGCCATGGCAAATTCGCGTATGCCAAAATGTATATTTGCGCCGTCCCTTTCCTCCCTGGAGTAATAAGGCCTGCCCTTGAGCTCGCTCTTGTTTGAGGGAGCCAGGTCGGCGCTGCCGCCAAAGAAATTGGGCATATATTCTGCCGCAAGGTTAAGTATCTCGCCGCTTGCGGCGCGGGTGGCCATCGGCTTTTCGGCCGCGGTCAGCCGGGGATCGTCAAGCAGCGCCTCCGGCAGCCTGCTGTCGTGCCACCGCATCCACTCGGCATACAGCTCGGGATATGCGGCCTTGTAGCCCCCGAACATACTGTCGTATTCTTCCTCAGCCTTTGCAT
>CALCEX010000197.1 GCA_937900325.1 uncultured Clostridia bacterium
TAAGCATTCCCGCTATCGGTATCACCAGCATCGCCCCGCCTGTGAGCAGTCCCCCAAAGCTCCTGCATACATACAGCCATCCGGCAAACAGCGCCGGTATGGTTATGGCAGCCGTCTGAAGCACTATCATCTCGCCGGGCCCGCGGTAACGACACAGCGGAAGCGCGGCAAGGCATAGTGCTATCACCGCAATATAGGCCTGCCATGACAATCCCGCCAGCCGGTAAAGGTCTGCATTATACAGCCAGACAAACAGCCCGCAGCCTATACAGGCGGCAATAATAAATTTGCCTGATGTGCTGCCGTCGTTTCCATATTCCATAAATCTGCATGCGGCGCTTATCATAAGCAGCGCTGCCAGCATTATCACCGGCCCCCGCTGTGGCTTGGGCCGGTAGCTTGCGTCAAGGCGCAATCCGGTTTCCGCCGGGTCACCCATGCTTTCCACAGCCTTTTTCTCCGCCGTTTCCCTGTCCGCGCCGAGCCGCATATACGCCTCGGTCTGATCCTCTATGTGGGCTGCAAGCTCCTCTGCCAGAGCATCATGCGCCTGCTTCCAGCGCACCTCGGCGCAGACGCTTTTAAGATACTCTTTTACCCTGTCAGAAGGCATAGCTCACACCTCCCAGCACTTTGTCCAATGCGCGGGAAAATTCCCTCCATTCCTCGGTTTTAGCGGAAAGCTCCGCCCTGCCCGCCTTTGTTATGCTGTAATATTTCCTTACCCTGCCGGTATCCGCCGTTTTTTCGTATGCGGTTATCAGCCCCCTTTTTTCAAGGTCATGGAGCATCGGATAGAGCGTTCCGGCCTTTAACGTAAAGGTCTCATCAGACCGCCTAGCCAGCTCCTCTATCATCTGATAACCGTACATATCCTCATTTTCAATTAGCTTAAGCAGCAGCATTCCCGTGCTGCGGGTGACAAGCGTCCTATCCATACGCATCCTCCATATATCGTAATTCTATATATATCTTATATCGGCATTCTATATATGTCAACGCCTGCCGCCCGCTATTCACATTTTGTTCATGTGAGCTTATTCTTCTGTCGTAACGTCTATCCTGGCATAGCCGCCTCTTTGATGCACATTGCCCTGACCGTTTACCGTACAGCTGCACGTGACGGTATACTCGTAGTCCGGGCCATGATTTATGCAATTTAAAGCATTCTTCACGCATCTGCCGTTTACGAATATGCCGTAACTATCGTTTCCCCCCATTATTGGGCTTATCCTTGTATGCAGTATTACAATACTGCCCTGGCTCACCCTGTATGTCCCCGGTTCCGTTATGATCTCCCCGCCCATAGCCACATACCTTTCGCCAAACAGGCCGGAATTATCGTAGCTTCCTGTAAGCGTCAGCGTGACCGTCTTAGCCGTT
>CALCEX010000198.1 GCA_937900325.1 uncultured Clostridia bacterium
CTCGGAACAGGTACAATCAAAGGCTTTGGTGTTACGCTTCTTATCGGTGTTATTGTCAGCATGATTTCTGCAATATTTGTTACAAAATTCATGCTCAAACAGATGATAGGTATGAATGTTGGCGAAGAGAAGGACATTCAGGTAAAGTTCCCCGAAAAGTACCACAGCGAAGCCCTGGCCGGCGCTGACGCCACCTTCCATGTAAAGGTGAATGGCATACAGAAAAAAGAGCTGCCTGAGCTGGACGACGAATTTGCCAAGGATGTATCCGAATATGACACTCTTGACGAGCTGAAGGCGGCAAAGCGCGAGGAGCTCGAAAAGAAGGCCATGCGCGATGCTGAGACCGAAAAGGAAAACGCCGTAGTAGGCAAGGCCGTTGACAATGCCGAAGTAGTTATACCCGATATCATGATAGAGCGGCAGATAGACGCCATACTCAACGATATCCGTTACCGCCTGAGCATGCAGGGAATCAGCCTTGAGGATTACATGAAGTACACCGGTACCGACATGGAGTCCTTCCGCAAGGAGAGCCGCATAGATGCCGCCCGCAGGGTGAAGAGCCAGCTGGTGATAGACGCCATAGCCAAGGCTGAGGACATAAAGGCTACCGAGGAAGAAATAAACGCCAAGGTAGATGAATATTGCGCGCAGTTTGGCGACAAGGCTGAGGAATTCAAGAAGGGCCTCAGCGAAGAGGATAAGAAGTTCTTTGCGGATCAGATAATGGTCGATAAGACTCTGGCCATAATGACCGATACTGCCGTAGAGGTAGAGAAGGCCGCGGAGAAGCCTGCAAAGAAGGCTTCCGCAAGAAAGACCAAAAAGGCCGAAGAAAAGACTGAGGAGAAGGACGCCCGGTAAAGCGCGGGTATCTTTCGATCATTGCTATCTGTCCTGCTTCGCCGCACTGTGCCGTGCGGCGAGGCATTTATAACGAAAGGCACGATGTATATATTAATATAATAGAGGAGATGAACACTATGAATCTTATACCTATGGTAGTAGAGCAGTCAAACAAGGGAGAACGTTCCTATGATATATATTCCCGTCTGCTGAAGGATCGTATAGTGTTCCTTGGCGGCGAGGTTGATGACGATTCTGCCAACCTTATCGTGGCTCAGCTGCTGTTTCTTGAAGCGGATGATCCGGATAAGGACATTAGCTTGTATATAAACAGCCCCGGTGGCTCTGTCACTGCGGGCATGGCGATATATGATACCATGCAATACATCAAATGCGATGTATCCACCATATGCATAGGCATGGCGGCGAGCATGGGCGCGTTTCTGCTCGCGGCGGGCGCAAAGGGCAAGCGCAGGGCGCTTCCAAACAGCGAGATAATGATACACCAGCCTCTTGGCGGCGCGCGTGGCCAGGCTACCGATGTAGCCATTCAGGCTGAGCAGCTGGTGAAAATCAAAAAGAAACTGAATGGGATACTTTCCGCGCGTACCGGTCAGCCGATCGAAAAGGTACAGACCGACACCGAGCGCGACAACTATATGGACGCCGAGGCGGCGCTTGCCTACGGTCTGATAGACGAGATAATCCCGCCCAGGAGGTAATTGATGGCAACAAACGAAGAAAAAAACACAGGCACAGTAAAGTGCTCATTTTGCGGAAAGTCACAGGACGAGGTGAACCGCATAATCGCGGGTCCCGGCGTTTATATCTGTAATGAGTGTATAGAGCTTTGCCAGGAAATATTAGACGAGGACTTCTCCGCAGCGGAGACCGACCTTAAGGATATACCTAAGCCTCAGGAAATTTCCAATATTCTCGATGAGTATGTGATAGGCCAGACAGCCGCGAAGCGTGCGCTGGCAGTCGCCGTGTATAACCACTATAAGCGTATAAACGCCGGCAAGCAGAAGGACGATGTGGAGCTGCAAAAGAGCAACATAATCATGCTTGGACCTACCGGCTGCGGCAAGACCATGCTGGCTCAGACCCTTGCGAAGATACTTAACGTTCCGTTTGCCGTTGCTGACGCTACATCGCTAACAGAGGCCGGCTATGTAGGCGAGGATGTTGAAAACATACTGCTCAAGCTCATTCAGGCGGCGGATTACGATGTTGAACGCGCGGAAAAGGGAATAGTATACATAGACGAGATCGACAAGATCGCCCGCAAAAGCGAAAATCCATCCATAACCCGCGATGTTTCGGGCGAGGGCGTGCAGCAGGCGCTGCTGAAGATACTGGAAGGGACCGTGGCGAGCGTTCCGCCTCAGGGCGGCCGCAAGCACCCCCATCAGGAGTTCATACAGATAGACACCACGAACATACTCTTTATCTGCGGCGGCGCATTTGCAGGCATTGAGGATATCATAAGCAAGCGCACCGGCAAGAGCGTGATGGGATTCGGCGCGGATGTGCAGAGCAAGGTGGAGAAGGATGTAGGCTCCATATTGAAGAACATACTTCCGGAGGATCTGCTGAAGTTCGGCCTCATACCGGAGTTCGTGGGGAGGATGCCAGTCATAGTTACGCTGCATCAGCTTGACCGCGCGGCATTGATAGATATACTCACAAAGCCGAAGAATGCCCTTACCCGGCAGTATAAGCGGCTGTTCGAGATGGACGGCGTGGAGCTCAGGTTCGATAAGGACGCGCTGGAGGAGGTTGCGGATCTTGCCATAGAGCGCAAGACCGGAGCCAGGGGCCTGAGAGCCATACTTGAGGATGTGATGCTGGATATCATGTTCGACATACCCTCAAGGAGCGACATAAAGAGCTGTACCATAACCAAGGACGTCATCGAAAAGAAGGCGCCGCCAACGTTTGAGTACAGAAAACAGAAAGAGCAGCTTCCGCCCCCTGAGTTGGGCGATGCCTGCTGAACCGCGGCTCCCCGCGTATAAAACAGGGGCCGGAACATAAGCCAACGACCGGCAAGGCCAAATTAAAAGGGCGCTTTGCCGGTTTAATTTTTTAATTACGGAGGTATTGCCAATGAAAAAAGACGTAGTGATAATAGGCGCGGGACCGGCGGGCATATTCACCGCGCTTGAAATGCTGCGCAGGGGAAGCGGACAGAGCATACTGATCGTGGAAAAGGGACAGGCTATTGAGAACCGCCGATGCCCGAAGGCAAAGACCGGCCGCTGCATGAACTGCAAGCCATACTGCCACATTACTACCGGCTTCTCTGGCGCGGGTGCGTTTTCCGATGGGAAGCTATCGCTGAGCTGCGAGGTGGGAGGCGACCTGCCAAGCCTCATAGGGGCGGACGTTGCGCAGGAAACGATAGATTATACGGATAAGATATATCTTGAATTCGGAGCGAGCACCAGAGTGGAGGGTATAGGCAATACCGAGGAGGTAAAGGATATTCGCAAGCGCGCCATAAAGGCCGGACTTCGCCTTGTAGATTGCCCGATACGGCACCTGGGAACAGAAAAAGCTCAGGACCTTTATCTCGCCATAGAAAAGTACCTGCAAAACAACGGCGTAGAGATGCTGTTTGGATGGGAATGTACTGACCTTATACTCGAAGGCGAGGAATGTAAGGGAGTATATATCACCAACGGAAGGGAGAGCAGCGCAGTACAGGCAAAGCATACCGTCGTTGCTACCGGCCGCAGGGGCGCGGACTGGCTTGAAAAGCTCTGCGCCGATCACGGCATAGCCCATCAGCCCGGAACGGTGGATATAGGGGTAAGGGTAGAGGTGCGAAACGAGATAATGGAGCGGGTGAACGAGGTATTATATGAGTCCAAGCTCATAGGCTACCCGAAGCCGTTTAAAAACAAGGTTCGTACTTTCTGCCAGAATCCCGGCGGGTTTGTAAGCCAGGAAAACTACGACAACGACCTTGCTGTGGTAAATGGCCACTCTTATAAAGATATAAAAAGCAACAACACCAATCTGGCCATACTTGTGTCCCATAACTTCAGCGAGCCCTTCAACCAGCCGATAGCTTACGCCCAGAAGGTAGGCGAGCTTACCAATATGCTGGGCGCGGGGCACATAATGGTGCAGCGCTTCGGCGACATACTGGACGGCAAGCGCACATGGCAGAAGGAGCTGGCGCAGTCCAACGTAAAGCCGACTCTGCCGGATGTGGTGGCCGGAGACATAACCGCCGCCATGCCGTACAGGGCCATGATAAACATAATCAACTTCATAAAGGCCATGGACGAGGTAGTGCCGGGCTTCGCTTCCTACGAAACGCTGCTGTACTCCCCGGAGCTGAAATTTTACAGCAACCGCGTGAAGATGGACACGGACTTCAACACCAGCGTAAGGGGGCTGCACTGTCTTGGCGATTCCAGCGGCTGGACCCGCGGCCTCATGATGGCCTCCGTCATGGGCGTGCTCATGGGCCGAGTCATAGCCCGAGAGGGATAAACAAAAGAATGACAAAATGGGCTGCGATGGCTCATGATACCAAAGAAGCGGCTGAATGCCGCTTCTTTGATTTTTTGCTGATTCTGCACTGCATAAAAAAGTATAAATAAACCCATACATGGCGGGTTTTCCCACTGCGCTTTTTCCCGCGCGCGGGCATACTACATCTAAGAACAGCTTGAGAAAGGGATTTGCGTATGGAAAAAGGAGCGGTATGGCTGCTGATAATAACTCAGCTTTGTATGTGGGGCTATGTTTGGTGGAAAAACAGAAGGAAGAGAAAGCTAGTGCAGGGCGAAACTGAGCGGCGCGGCAGCACGCAAAAACAGAGCAGGGAGATGAAGGAGCTTACGGAGATGCGGAAACGCTCCCTTAATACCCCGCTTTCTGAAAAAGCACGTCCGGCAAAAATGAACGAGGTGGTAGGGCAGGAGGAGGGAATAAGGGCGCTGCGCGCCGCCATGTGCGGGCCAAACCCTCAGCATGTAATAATATACGGCCCCCCGGGCTGCGGCAAGACCTGTGCGGCACGGCTGGTGCTGGAGGAGGCCAGGCGGCAGAAGGATTCTCCCTTTGACAAAAACTCCAGGTTTGTGGAGGTGGACGCTACCTGCGTTCGCTTTGACGAGAGGGCTATAGCCGACCCTCTGATGGGCTCGGTTCACGATCCCATATATCAGGGGGCGGGGACACTGGGCGCTGCGGGGGTCCCTCAGCCAAAGCCGGGAGCGGTGAGCAGGGCGCATTGCGGCATACTGTTCCTTGATGAGATAGGCGAGCTGCACCCGGTGCAGATGAACAAGCTGCTGAAGGTGCTGGAGGACAGGAAGGTTTTCTTCGACAGCGCCTATTACTCAAAGGACAATACAAATATACCCCAGCATATACATGACATATTCCAAAATGGGATGCCGGCGGACTTCAGGCTCATAGGAGCCACCACCCGGCAGCCGGAGGAGCTGCCCGCGGCGCTGCGTTCAAGGTGCGTGGAGCTGTTCTTTAAGCCTCTGTCCTTTGAAAGCATGCTGACCATCGCCAGGGGCGCGGCGAAACGGCTGGGATACGATATGGATGACGCTGCGGCTGAGCTTTGCGCGCAATGCTGCATTTCCGGGCGCGATGCTGTTAATATGATACAGCTTGCCGGAGGCGTGATATATACTCAGAACCGGCGCCGGATAACATTTTCGGATATGGAATGGGTATCCGAAATAAGCAACTGCCCAAAGCGGCCCGATATAAGAATGCCTGAGCAGATGCTGCCCGGCACAGCCGTAGGAATAGGCGTAGTTGGCGGCGGGAACGGCATGATAATGGAAATAGAGTGTGCGGCGGAGCGGGCGAGAGGCGCGATGGGCCGGCTGGACATAGGCGGCGCGGTGGAGCGGGAGGAGATAGAGCTTCGGGGCAAACGCCTTGAGCGGCGCGGCACCGCCATGACATCGGCGCAGAACGTGCTGAGCGCCTTCAAAAACCGCTTCGGCTTGGACTGCGGGGCATACGACATACATTATAACGTACCCGGGGGCCTCCCAATGGACGGCCCCAGCGCAGGCATAGCGTTTGCCGTGGCGCTCATGAGCGCCATATCCGGTAAGGCCCCCGCTGCGGGTATAGCCATGACGGGAGAAATAACGGTAAACGGCCAGGTGCGCCCCGTAGGCGGCGTCAGGGAAAAACTGGCGGCCGCCATAGAGGCGGGAGCACATACGGTCATAGTGCCTGAGGCCAACTACGAGCGGCAGTTTGATGAGGCGAAGGCGCGGGTGGCGGCGGTTGCCGACATAACCGAGGTGATGCGCATAGCCTTCGATATACCCGCCGAAGAGGAGATAGACGGGGTGCTGCCCTTCCTGTGCACAACAGCTTAAATTTGGCTTAAAAAAGGTTTTTACCATATACACACTGTTGTCAAAATCAAATGGTATAAGTATAATCACATATATTAATTATACCGAGGATAACGGCAAAAGATATGGTAGAACACGAAAAAACGTATAAAGATATTCCCACCGTGGCCCTGAGGGGCCTTGTGGTGCTGCCCGGAGAGATGCTGCATTTCGACGCGGGCAGGCCAAAAAGCGTGCGCGCCCTCAACAGGGCGATGGACGAGGAGGGGCTTATATTCGTAAGCGCTCAGAAGGATCCGAAAATATCCGATATCGAGCCGGACGACATATATGAAACCGGCACTCTCTGCGCACTGAGGCAGGTGCTGCCTATGCCGGGCGAATCCGCCAGGGTATTTGTGGAGGGGGCGTGCCGCGCCCTCGCCATGAAGGTCAGGGACGGCGAAGAGGGCTTCTCCGCCGATATAGAGGTGCTGGAGGATGAGGAATGCAAGCCCGCCAGGGCGGAGGCGCTGCGCCGAAGGGTAGATAAAAAGCTTGGCGAGTACGCCCAGCTCAGCCCTAAGCTCAATTCGGACGTCATGGCAAATATCGAGGCCAAGCTGATGCCCGGCGAATTTGCAGACGCTGCCGCCAACGCTGTCCTGAAGCGCCCGGAGCAGCGCCAGGAAATACTGGAGGAGCTGGACCCCGCAGAGCGAATGAAGAAGCTGCTGAGCTTCTTTGCGGGCGAGATAGATATACTCAAGGCGGACAGGCGCATAGCTGCCGAAGTAAAGTATCAGGCTGACAAAAGCCAGAAAGAATACTACTATCGCGAGCAGATAAAAGCCATACGAAAGGAACTGGGGGAGAGCAGCGATACCGAGGCGGATGAATTCACGGCAAGGCTCGGGCAGAAACAGATGCCTGACAGCGTACGCTCGGTGATCGAGCGGGAGATAAAGCGCTACGGGGATCTGCCCGCGGGCTCTCACGAGGCGCCTTCCGCACGGAATTATATAGAGTGTATGCTGGATCTTCCCTGGAGCGAGGAAAGCGCGGACAACATGGATCTTGCCCATGCGCGGCAGACGCTGGATGCCGACCATTACGGCATGGACAAGGTGAAGGAACGCATAATAGAGTACATGGCCGTGGCACGGCTTACCGGCAAGGTGAACGGACAGGTCATATGCTTTGCGGGCCCGCCGGGCGTGGGAAAGACGTCCATCGCCAAGTCCATAGCCGACGCTTTGGGCAGACGGTTCGTAAGAA
Organism: uncultured Clostridia bacterium; assembly: GCA_937900325.1. Classification (GTDB taxonomy): domain Bacteria; phylum Bacillota; class Clostridia; order Christensenellales; family CAG-138; genus SFEL01. Next base: position 7,467 of record CALCEX010000198.1, read on the forward strand.
TGAGCCTGGGCGGCATACGGGACGAGGCTGAAATAAGAGGCCATAGGCGCACTTATATAGGCGCGATGCCGGGCAGGGTAATATCTGCCATGCGTCAGGCCGGGGTGATGAATCCGGTCATACTTTTCGATGAAATAGACAAGCTGGCGGGAGATTACCACGGAGACCCGGCGGCCGCCATGCTCGAGGTGCTGGACAGCGCGCAGAATTTCGCCTTCCGGGATCATTTTATCGAGGTGCCATACGATCTTTCCAAGGTGATGTTCCTCACCACCGCCAACGACAGAGGCGCCATACCTGCGCCGCTGCTGGATCGAATGGAGGTCATAGAGGTACCGGGCTACCTTGAAACGGAAAAAATAGAAATAGCCAAGCGCTATCTCCTGCCGAAGCAGATGGAGAAAAGCGGCCTTAAAAAAGGCATGCTGACGGTGCCTGATCCGCTGTATCCCGAGATCATACGCGGCTATACCGCCGAATCCGGCGTGCGCAGCCTTGAACGGGTAATGGG
>CALCEX010000199.1 GCA_937900325.1 uncultured Clostridia bacterium
CTACAGCCTCATATATGCGCCAAACGTCGTAATGAAATATCACGGCAGGATACACAGCGTTGCAGACGCCGATGAGCAGGACAGGATGCGATACTACGATACCGTGCGGGATACGCTCATCAGAGGCGACCCCAGATACAACAATAATTTCGACTATGCCCTGCAGTCGCCGCGCATAGCCATAAGGCCGCGCCCCGGAGCGGAGCTGAACGGGCTTTACAGAAAATAAAAGGCTCCTTTGGGAGCCTTTTATTATCGAGATCAAAGATCGATGCGCATATCGGCGCATTCTGCGTCCGAGGGGTCGTGGGTCACCATGATTAGCAGGGCGTCCTCGGTGCGGCGCCGTATTACGCCGAACACGGCGGAGTGAGTTTCGCGGTCAAGGCCTTTAAACGGTTCGTCCATTATGTATACGTCCGCTTTGGCGGCCAGCGCCCGGGCGATGGATACCCTGCGCTGCATTCCGCCGGAAAGCTCCTTTGGGTATTTATCCAGCTCCGCGCCAAGGCCAAGCTCCGAAAGAAGCTCAGCCGCGATCTCAGGGGTGGAGGCTATGGCGGCGTTCTGCGCCGCTGTTTCCCAGGGCAGCAGCCTGTCCTCCTGAAATACCATGCTGATCCTTTCGCCGCTTCTTTGTATGCTGCCCCGGTCGGGCCGGTACAGCCCTGCGATGAGGTACAGCAGGGTAGTCTTGCCCCGGCCTGAGCGGCCGGTTATGGCGCAAAAGCCCTTTTCCGGAAGGGCGAGGGATATATCCTCCAGCACCGACTTTCCGGAAAAGCCCTTGTAAACGTGTTCAAGGCGTATCATATACCCTCCTCAAAAGCTTTATAAACAGCCGCTCAAGGGCTACGCTTATAGCTATTATCACGGCGGTCCAGGCGAAAAGATCCGCCGTCTCAAGGTATATCTTTGCGTTATAAAGCTCCGTGCCTATGCCGAGGGACGGCGAGGCCAGGACCTCCGCGGCTATTCCCGCCTTCCATGCGAGCCCCATGCCCGCCTTGGCCGCCGCCATGAAAAACGGCATTATGGCGGGTATGTATATGTGGCGGAGAGTATCCGGAAAGCTCAGCCTGAATACCTTTGCCATCTCCAGAAGCTTTACATCGGTGCCGGTTATGCCTTCATATACGTTGGACCAGACTACCGGCATGACCATGAGAAAGGACGTTACCGTGGGTATGCGTTCCTTGGTGAGAAACAGAAACAGCAGCATTATGAACGAAGCCACGGGGGTAGAGCGGATTATCCTGGAAAGAGGGGAAAGAAACGCATCCATCACCTTTGACCTTGCGGTAAGCATGCCAACCGCCGCGCCCGTTATGATGGCCGAGAGGTAGCCTGTGAGTATGCGAATAAGGGACGCCGCGATATTCCGCCAGAAGGGCAGCGTTATTATAAGCCCGGCCATGCGCCGGGCAACCGAAAGCGGGGAGGGCAGAATTATTGCCCTCCCCAGCGTAAGATACAGTATTTGCCAGAGCGCCAGCCATGCGGCGGCTACGGCGGAGCGCTTCAGTAAGCTCTTCATGCATCCTCTGAGGACCGGTTATTATCCAAGATAGAACATCTCGTCCCCGGGCAGCTTTCCGCCTACGGACTTGGGGCTGGCGTCAAACAGCACTTTCAGCATCCCGCTTACCATGGCTTTCATTTCGTCGCCGGTTATGCAGACTATGTTGCAGTTGGGTATGGCCTTTTCGGCAAGAGCCGCGCTTGCCATTATGCCGTATTTTTCTACCAGCGCGCCTGCGTCTGCGGGAGAATTGACGGCGTATTCCGTGGAGGCGTTGTATTCCTTGAGAAATGCCTTCAGCGCCTCGGGATGCTCATCGGCAAAAGCCTTGCGCACTACCAGACAGCCCTGCACCAGCTTGGCATCGGATACCTTTTCCCACTCGGCTGTAAGATCCAGCGCGATGCGGGCGCCCTCCACCTTGCTGAGGGCAGTGGTCACGAAGGGCTCGGGGACTACGATGATATCCGCCTCGCCGGAGGCCAGCTTGGTCACGGCTTCGGCGTGTTCTGCGGCGTATTCGATCTCCACAGAGCCGGTAAGGCCGTTTTTATCCAGAATATAGTTGAGTATGTATTCGGGTGTGCTTCCCTGCCCGGCGGCCAGCAGCTTCTTTCCCGCAAGGTCGGCAATGGACTGCACGCTGTCGCCCTTTTCCACTACATACAGCACGCCGAGGGTATTGACGGCTGCGGTCAGTATCTGGCCTTCGGTCTTGTTGAAAAGCACAGCGCCCAGGTTCACGGGCACGGCGGCTATGTCCAGATCGCCCGAGATAAGGCTGCCCGTGACCTCATCGGGGCTGCTCGCGTAGGTTATGGAATAATTGTACTCGGTCTTGCCCTCCTCCGCAAGGGAACTGAGATAGGCCATGCCTATGCCGGTGGGACCCTTCATTGCGGCAACGTTTACGGTGAGCTGCTCCTTCGGGGCGCAGGCGGCGCAGAGCACTGCCATTAGCAGCGATACTATCAGCGCGGTGATCTTCTTCATAAGTGTCTCTCCTTAATTTTAAGTATTTGTGTTAGGGTTACTTTTTTATTATGATATTTCGTCCGTGGCGGGTGATCCGTCCTTCCGACTCCATGGCGGCCAGGGTCCTATAAAGGGAGGCGCGGCCTACGCCGAGCATCTCTGCGAAGTCGGTAAGGCTGCAGGGGAGCCTGAGCTGCATTATGCCGTCCTGCATAGAGGCGTTATCCTCTATGTACATCGCAAGCCTGCTTCCGGCGGAATATCCGGCGAGGGAGGCTATCTTTTTATTAAGGAACAGCACCCTTCCAACAAGAAACTCAGCAAAATTGACGGCAAAGCTGCCCCCCCGCCTCAGGGCTTCCGCAACGAAGCTGCCATGCATAAAGAGCACGCGGCAGCTTTTTCCCGCGGTGAGCCTGCTTATGTTTTCTTCAGGCGCAAACGCCCGGGATACGTTCAGGGCCTCGGAGGGCCCCGCTTCGCGCATGAGCAGATATCTGCCGTCGGAGGCTGATTTTTCTATTGTCACGCTGCCGGAAAGCACGACGAGCATACAGTCGCCGGGCAGCACCGCGCCGGCGGGAAAATCACATATGGAGCAGCCTTCAAAGGAAAGAAGCCCTGCGGCCTCATCCTCCCTCATTCCCTTGAACAGCGGGCAGCCGCATATTGCCTTAATATCGGCGGCGCTGATTTTAATATCGGCCATGGTTGGCTCCAATAAAATATATTTGTCTCACACGGGACAAATATATGGTACAATACGCAGGGTCCGCTGTCAATATGGGGTAAATAAACAGCCAACGGAAACGCCGGCTTTTCATTATTATTACCTTATAATATGCTATTGGCCGAATTTCATCAGCCCGACCCCGGCTTCCCTAAATATTTCCAGGGAGAACTCATCCGGGTAGCCTTCTCCGTATACTACCCTTGATATTCCGCTGTTTACTATCATCTTGGCACAGATGACACAGGGCTGGTGGGTGCAGTACATTGTCGCCCCCTCTATGGATATGCCCAGCTTTGCGGCCTGTATTATGGCGTTCTGCTCGGCGTGTATGGCGTAGCACAGCTCATGCCGTGTGCCGGAGTGTATGCCGAGCCGGCGTCTCATGCATTCGCCCTTTTCGGTGCAGCTCCTTATTCCGGCGGGCGCGCCGTTGTAGCCGGTGGTTATGATGCGTTTGTTCCTGACTATGACGGCGCCTATGTGACGGTTCTCCTGATAGCAGCTTGACCATGTGCCTATAATGGCTGCCAGCTCCATGAAGCGCCTATCCCATTTTGTCCAGTCGGCCATATACCGCCCTCCCATCGTTTTTAAATAGTATACCATCAGTAATCGTGAAAGGCAAAAAGACAAAATAAGGATTAAATGTGAAAAAGCGTGGGATACTATTGAAATACGACCCGGCATGTATTATATTATGGACTGTGGGTTAGCACTCAACGACAATGAGTGCTAACAAACAAGATGCGTAACAGAAGCAAAGCATAATAACATATAGGAGGCAATCATAATTATGAAACTCAAACCCTTACTTGACCGCGTGGTACTAAAGAGCACCGAGGCGGAAGAGACCACCAAGAGCGGCATTATTCTTACCGGCAGCGCAAAGGAAAAGCCAGTCGTATCCGAAGTCGTGGCAGTTGGCCCCGGCGGCATCGTGGACGGCAAGGAAGTGACCATGTATGTTGAAGTAGGCGATAAGGTCGTCATTTCCAACTATGCCGGCACCGAAGTAAAGCTGGACGGCGAAGAATATAAGATAGTACGCCAGAACGACATACTGGCAGTTGTTGAATAATATCAAAATCAGAATAAAAGGAGAAAAACACTATGGCAAAGCAGCTTAAATACGGAGAAGAGGCACGCAGGGCTCTGGAAGCCGGAATGAACGCCCTTGCCGATACCGTCAAGATAACCCTCGGCCCCAAAGGCCGCAATGTAGTACTCGATAAGAAGTACGGCGCCCCCCTGATCACTAACGACGGCGTGACTATCGCCAAGGAGATCGAGCTGGAGGATCCCTTCGAGAATATGGGCGCACAGCTTGTAAAGGAAGTTTCCATTAAGACCAACGACGTTGCGGGCGATGGCACCACCACCGCTACCCTCCTTGCCCAGGCCATCATTCGCGAGGGCATGAAGAACGTAGCCGCAGGCGCAAACCCAATGGAAGTCAAGAAGGGCATCGAGGCGGCGGTAGATGAGGCCGTAAATGCGCTCAAGGGGATATCCAAGCCCGTAGGCTCCAAGCAGGCTATCGCTCAGGTCGCCTCTATTTCCGCGGGCGATGAAAAGGTAGGCGCGCTGATCAGCGAAGCAATGGAAAAGGTGGGCAACGACGGCGTTATTACCGTTGAGGAATCCAAGACCATGAAGACCGAGCTGAACATCGTAGAAGGTATGCAGTTTGACCGCGGCTATGCCTCCGCATATATGGTAACTGATACCGACAAGATGGAAGCGATACTTGATAACCCCTATATCCTCATTACCGATAAGAAGATATCCAACATTCAGGATATACTGCCCGTTCTCGAGAGCGTTGTCCAGCAGGGCGCAAAGCTGCTCATCATCGCCGAGGATGTAGAGGGCGAAGCGCTGGCTACTCTGGTAGTCAACAAGCTCCGCGGCACCTTCACCTGCGTAGCCGTAAAGGCCCCCGGCTTTGGCGACAGGCGTAAGGCCATGCTGCAGGATATCGCTATCCTCACAGGCGGCCAGGTCATCAGCGAAGAGCTGGGCATAACCCTCAAGGAAGCCACTATCGATATGCTGGGCCGCGCCCGTCAGGTCAAGGTCGATAAGGAGAACACCACTATCGTTGAGGGCTCCGGCGATCCTTCCGAGATACGCGCCCGCATAAGCTCCATAAAAGCTCAGATAGAGGAGACCACCTCCGATTACGATAAGGAAAAGCTTCAGGAGCGCCTGGCAAAGCTGGCCGGCGGCGTAGCCGTCATCGCGGTAGGCGCAGCTACCGAGGTTGAGATGAAGGAGATCAAGCTCCGCATAGAGGACGCGCTGAACGCCACGCGCGCGGCCGTTGAGGAGGGCATTGTCCCCGGCGGCGGCGTAGCTCTTGTGAACGTCATCGACAAGGTAAAGAAGCTTGAAGGCGAGTACGAAGGCGACAAGCGTACCGGCGTGAAGATCGTCGTCCGCGCTCTGGAGGAGCCCGTGCGTCAGATCGCCGCAAACGCAGGCCTTGAGGGCTCGGTGATAGTCGAGAACATCAAGCGCTCCGGCAAGGTCGGCTATGGCTATGATGCGCGCAACGACGAATACTGCGTGATGGAAGATAAGGGCATTATCGATCCTACCAAGGTGACCCGCAGCGCCCTCCAGAATGCAGCTTCCATCGCCGCCATGGTTCTTACTACCGAGAGCCTGGTATGCGATATACCCACTCCTCCCGCAGCGCCCGCTCCCGGCGGCGACATGGGCGGCATGGGCGGCATGTATTAAAGAAAAGCGGAAGCCTATAAGCAATTTCGGCGGAACGGAAAACCGTTCCGCTGTTTTTATTGTATAAGTGTATGCAACAATGCAGGAAATACAAGATTTGATATTTTTTGAACCAAAAAGCCCGGGTTCTGAAATACGTTCAAAAGGGTATAATTTGTATAAAAAAGTAAAGCAGAATTGAAGAAGAATTATAGCTGAAGCGGGGGGGAGAAGCACCGCTAATACCACGGATTCGATGAAAAAATACCAATAAGTGGGGAATTTTTAACGATTCAGATCATGAAGATACACAACCCGTAAAGGATACGAGCACAGCCGTTAAGAATGCGTTCAGAAAAGCTGACATGTATTGTGCGATCCGAGGGTAAGTGATTATAATTATCTCATCCAAGCGAATTACGTTCTTTCTTATCTTGCAAAACCTATCATGATGCGCTTGGGAGAATCTTTTATAATTGGAGGTATCATCCGTGACTCTAATGGACAAAATTATGGAGATCAACAGTACCGTGAACGGTATTGTATGGGGCATCCCCATGCTGATCCTCATCGTCGGCACCGGTATCTACATGACGGTGCGCCTTGGTTTCTTCCAGTTCAGGCACTTCGGCTATGCCATGAAGAATACCATCGGCAAGGTGTTCGATAAAAGCCAGAAGGTAGAGGCTAAGGAAGGTGCGATCACCCCTATGCAGGCGGTAACCACGGCTCTCGCGGCCACGGTCGGCACCGGTAACATCGTAGGCGTGACCGGCGCTATCGCTCTCGGCGGCCCCGGCGCGGTGTTCTGGATGGAAGTTTCCGCTCTCGTGGGCATGGCCACCAAGTTCTCCGAAGTTACCCTTGCCATCAAGTATCGTGAAAAGAACGTCAAGGGCGACTGGGTAGGCGGCCCGATGTACTACATCAAGAACGGCCTCGGCAAGAAGTGGGCATGGCTGGGCGGCGTGTTCGCCGTACTGGGCGCCATCTGCGCCTTCGGCATCGGCAACATTTCCCAGATGAACTCTATCGCCACCTCTATCAGCTCCGCTGTTACCACCATCATTCCCTCGACTGCCGGTAAGGAAGGCACCATCGCCCTGATAGCCGGTATCGTAATGGCTGTCATATGTTTCGTTACCTACATCGGCGGCATCAAGCGCATAGGCGAGGTAACCGAGAAGCTGGTTCCTGTGATGGCTATCATCTACATCGTTTCATCCATCGTACTGATCTTCATCCACATCGGCAGCTTCCCTGAGGTTATCCGTCAGATAGTGGTAGGCGCGTTTAATCCCTCCGCAATAGTTGGCGGCGCTCTGGGCATCGGCGTAATCGAGGCCATGAAGCGCGGCGTCGGACGCGGCGTGTTCTCCAACGAGGCCGGCCTTGGTTCTGCGCCAATGGCTCACGCTGCCGCCGAAACTCCGGGTCCTGTACAGCAGGGTCTCTACGGCATCTTCGAGGTATTTGCCGATACCACCGTTATCTGCACCATGACCGCTCTTGTAATCCTCATGAGCGGAGTTGAGATACCTTACGGCACCAACCCCGGCGTACATCTTACAAATGCTGCGTTCGCAGCCACCTACGGTCAGCTCGCCTCCGTGGTCGTTGCTATCGGCCTGACGCTCTTCGCCGGCTCCACCATATTGAGCTGGGGTCTTTACGGCACCCGCTGCGCAGAGTATCTGTTCGGCTCCAAGGTCATCAAGCCCTATCAGATCCTCTTCTGCATCGTAGTAATTATGGGCGCTACCATGGATCTGAGCCTTGCATGGGATATTTCCGATACTCTGAACGCCTGCATGGCGATCCCGAACCTGATCGGCCTGCTGCTTCTGTCCCCTGTGGTCATCAAGCTGACCAAGGAGTACAGCGCAGAGCATTTCACCGAGAAGAAGAAGGCGTAAAGCGCCAAAGCAAAATCAGGAGCCGGAGCGATCCGGCTCTTTTACTTTTTTGATTGTAGAAACTAAAAAGCCCATGGAGACAGCTCCATGGGCTTTTTCGATATCATATGCTTAGCGATATAGTATGCCGATAAGTATTACGCCCAAGGCAAAGAGTATTGAAAAAACTATAAGGAAGAAGCCGGGAACGCGGTAGTTCCTGCCTTGTAGCTTATAGAACCTGAACAGGAATATCATAAGCAGCATCATGGCGAGAGAGAACATTGAAACATATGAGCAAAGGTTTATAAACGGTGTGATCTTTGGCATGGTCTGGCTCCTTTATTCTTTTTCTTCGGCATGGTCTATCATGCGGTAGCCTACGCCGGTCTCTGTTATTATGAATTGCGGGTCGGCGGGGTTCTCTTCCAGCTTGCGGCGAATATTCGCCATATTTACGCGAAGTATCTGATTGTTTACGGTAGGACGGGCGCCCCATACGCAGCGAATTATGAAATCGTAAGTCAAAACTTTGCCTATATGCAGCATGGTGAGCATCACTATCTTATACTCTACCTGGGTCAGATGTACCTCCTGATCGTCGAGATATACGCGGCGCTTATCGTAGTCAATGGTGAGACGGCCGTTTTGCGCCTTGCCGGTGGGTGTGTCCGGCGTGCCCGTGCTTACATGGCGCAGGGCTATGCGTATGCGGGCCAGCAGTTCGGCGGTGCCGAAGGGCTTTGTAACGTAGTCGTCCGCGCCCAGATCCAATGCTTCAACCTTGTCCCGCTCGCGATTCCGGGCGGAAAGCACGATTATCGGCACCTGTGACCACTGGCGGACGTTTTTGATTATGTCTGCGCCATCCATATCCGGCAGGCCGAGATCCAGCAGCACTACGTCAGGGCAGTGTGAGGATATCGTCGAGAGGGCTTCACGGCCGGTGCTGACCTGCACGACGCGGTAATCGTTTGCGCCCAGTATGGTAGAAAGGAGGTGGACGATGGCCTTATCATCCTCCACCACCAGTATGATGGGAAGATTTTTCATGCAGCAAACCTCCATTAATATGCGGTCAAAAATATTATACATACATTCGCTGCATATTTAAATGCAAGAATCATTTATCAGGTGCTAAGAAACGTTAAGGAGCGCTAAAAAATAATAAAAATTCTTGACGGGTACTTAACAAACGAAGGACTTAAATATGCGGGTTCTTTTCGCGGCGGAGAGAACCGGCATCATTGGGGCGGCTGAAAAAAACGCTATACTTTTTTGTGATGGCGTGTGGTATAATCGTGCCATGAAAGAGAATGCTGCAAGGATAAAAAAGCGGATATTGGCCTTCCGCCTGGAATGGAAGCCAATGGTGAAGACGCTGCTTATAATGCTGGCGGCCACGGCGCTCAGCTTTGTGCTGCATGAGTTTTTCATACAGAACAACAACGTGTCGATGATATATGCCCTGGCGGTAGTAGCGGTATCCTGCGTTACGCCCGGATACTTTTACGGCGTTGTCGCCTCGTTGATAAGCGTCATAGGCGTGAACTATTTCTTTACGCTGCCGTACTGGGCCTTTAATTTCTCCATGACGGGATATCCAATAACTTTCTTTATAATGCTCATAACCTCCATAATCACAAGCACCCTCGTTACAGGGTACCGCGAGAGGGAAAGAGCGTGGATGGAGATGGATAAGGAAAAGCTGCGGAGCAACCTCCTCAGAGCGATATCTCACGACCTCAGGACGCCGCTGACCTCCATATCGGGCGCAAGCAGCCTGCTGCTGTACGACTGGGAAAATATCGATGAAAAAAACCGCAGCGCTCTGCTGAACGATATACGCGAAAATTCCGAGTGGCTCGTGAGAATGGTAGAAAATCTGCTGTCCGTAACCAAAATGTACGGAGAAGGGGGCGGGATACAGAAGGTGCCGGATATGGCGGAAGATATAGGGGCTCATGCGGTGCTGCAGGTACGCCGCAGGTTCCCGGAGCAAAAGATCGACGTCATAGCCTCCGCGGAGCCGTTTGAGGTTCCGATGGATTCCACGTTGATAGAGCAGGTGATAATAAATCTCATAGAAAACGCTATTTATCACAGCGGCAGCAGCGAGGCAATAACTGTGCGGGTGGAGGAAAAGGGCGGTAAAGCAGCATTCACTGTAAGGGATCACGGCAAAGGTGTGGACGTCGGCCGTATGATGCGGATCATGGATGGCTATGTGGAGACGGACAGGCCCGGAGATAAAGACCGTGGAATGGGCATAGGCCTTTCGCTCTGTTCCTCGATCGTGAAGGCCCACGGCGGCAAGATGACCGTGGAGAATGCACTGGACGGCGGTGCTGTTTTCGGTTTTGTGCTGCCAATGGAGAAAGGAGAATAAATATGAAGAAGTACATTATAACAGTTTCTGCGGCTCTTGCGCTCGGCATGGCGTTTTCCGCCTGCGCAAAGGAAGAGGAAGTCATAGTGCCGATAATCATGGAGGGCAGCGAAAACCAGCAGACTGTATCCACGCCGGAGGTCACTCCGGATGCCGCGCCGGATGCCGCGGCGCAGATATCAAAAACGCAAACGGTAGAGGGGACGGGATATACCGCCGTGCTCACACAGGAGGCGGACGGGAACGGCGGCCTCGTATACAGGCTCAAGGCCTCCGCGGGAGGAAACGAAAAGGAACTTATGGAGTATACCGCCGGGGCGGGGGACGGCATAAGCGCGGAGGTGTACGAGATAGACGACCTGTTTGGCTTTCCGGCCTTCTGCTTTGAGCTGAGCTACTCCATGGGCTCCGAACGTACATATTATATATCCGCAGACAGCGGTATCCTCAAGGCGGGTGAGGGCTTCGGCTTTGAATCCGCCGCAGACAGCGACTACCGGGACGACCTTGACGGCGACGGAATAGAGGAACTGATCTGCAACTGCACATATATGGCGGACGGGGTGGAACGTGTGTATGTATTCCGCTTCCGCGATGGTAAGGTCGAAGAAGGCATGCTGGATAAATACCAGGATATAGTATCGGATGAAGAACTTGACGGAGCGGGGCAGATATCTCAGAGGTACGACCCCGACCTTCGGGCGATAGTATTCACCTGCTACACTGAGGACGGGGATAAAACGCTGGAATTGAAGGACTACGAAAGGTTCACCTTCAGCGAGTATGAGGGGTAAAAATGCCGGCTTTGCGGCAGCTGGCCACGCTGAGACGGGCTGGAAACACCCGGCGGCGTGGGCACGATAATATATTTTGAGAAAATTCGGGATTTTTTATAAAAAAGCCTTGCATTGCGGGCCCGGATGCGCTATTATATGTACGTTGCGCGTTCGGGCTCCTGTGTACTCGTGCGCGCGAACGAAATAACCAGCGTCATGCCTTTGCGGGCGTTGGCCTTATTGTATTGCGCTATCTTCAGGTACCGATACTCAG
>CALCEX010000200.1 GCA_937900325.1 uncultured Clostridia bacterium
CCCCTGCTCATACCAGAACAGCGCCGCCTCGGAATTCAGGGTGTTCGCCTGAGTGCTGAGGTGCAGCGGCATATCCGGCACGCATTTGCGCGCCAGGCGTATCACGCCGGGGTCATTGACTATAAGCGCGTCTGCGCCGGCAGTCCTTATGGCCGTAAGCAGTTCCGGCAGCTCCTCAAGGTCCTCGTCCCGGGCAAACGCATTGCAGGCCACATATACCTTTGCGTTTTTTCCATGGGCGTATTCACAGCCCGCTCTGAGCTGCTCCGGCGTAAAGTTATCGGCATAATTCCTCAGGCTCATGCTCTGCGCCCCCAGATATACTGCGTCCGCGCCGTAATCAATGGCCGTAGCCAGCCTTTCCATATTCCCGGCAGGAGCCAGGAGCTCGGGCATTGCTATCTTCATCAGCTGTTTTTGTAAGCCTCCTTGTTTTTGAGGAAATCCTCATAGCTCTTTGAAAACACCAGCTTGCCGAAGTCCGGGTCATTGGCGTCCTGGGTGCGGGATTTCAGCACAAAGTACAGGTAGCCCTCGCCCATGAAATCGCTGTCGGGATAGAGCGCGGCCTTTATAGCCGCGGCGCTCGGGTTGCATATGGGGCCTATGGGCAGGCCGTCTATGTTGTAGGTATTGTAGGGTGAGTTCACCGCCATCTGATCCGATGTATAATCCAGCGTATTTCCCGCATCGAGTATGTATTTCAGCGGGGCGTCGCTCTGGAGCTTCATACCGCTGTTGAGCCTGTTGTGGAATACCGCAGATACCTTATCGAAGTCGGCAGTCTTGGCCTCGCGCTCTATCATGGAGGCCATTGTCACTACCTGATCCACCGTCATATTCAGCTCCTGCGCCCTGTCCATATATTCATCGCTGAATATCTCATTGAAGCGGATCAGCATCTTTGTTATCACGCTCTTGGCCGAAGCGTCAGCGTACACCTCATAGGTATCCGGGAAAAGATACCCCTCCAGCGCGTACTTGCGCTGATCCTTATCTGCGCTCTGCAGGATACTGTTCACAAAGCTGTATTCGGAGAACGCCTCGCCGCTCTTGCAGAGGCTCAGGAAATCCTCGGTGGAATCCAGTATCCCCTCTTTTACCAGCAATTCGGCTATATCCTCTACCTCCATGCCCTCGCGTATCTTTACGTTTACGGTCTTTCGCGCCGGGTTGCCGGTGCAGATTATATCTACCATCTGGGCAATATCCATATTCCGGCTCAATACGTAGGTTCCCGCTTTAAGGGTGCTGGATTTGCCGGTAAAATCGACATATATCTTGAATGCAGCCTTGCTGTTTATCAGGCCCTTGCTGCCCTCTCCGCCAGCCTCATAGAGCAGCTTTGCTATGGTAGATGCGCCGCTGCCCTTTTCTATGGTAACAGTGACCGGCGTAGCGTCGTTCACATCCACCGGGCGCACAAACTCATCCAGGGCATAGTTCACGCCCGCAGCAAATACGATAGCGCATACCGCTATGCTTATGCCATATATCAGTATGGGCCTCAGCACCCTGATGATCTTCCGGCGCCGCTGTCTTTTCCTTCGGGCGGCCTCCCGGTTTTCCCGTTCTTCCATGTGTTGAGCTTACTCCTCCAGTGCGCCGAGATCGACGTCTATGGCCTCGGCGATTATCTTATATATGTCGCTTACCATTCTATTGAGCCTGTATTCGGCAAACAGGAACGCAGACGCATCCTGATTCAGCTGCAAAAGCTCGCCTATCTTCTGAAGGCGCTGCAGCGCCTCGTCATCCTTTTTGCCGGACACCATGGCCGCCTGCGCCTCCAGCTGAAGCTTATGATACTCCTTTATAAGGGACGCCGTAGTATCGTTTTCAAAGGCCTTCTCTCTGGCGGCCTTATATTCCCTGAACTCATCGCTCTCCTTGAGCAGCTTCGCAAGCTCGTTTGCCTTATCGTATACCATAGCAAATACCTCCGTTTAAAAAATATTTATATCTCTATTATTATGGGCATGACCATAGGTCTTCTCTTGGTACGCTCATAAAGGTAATTCTTTATGGAATTCCTTATGTCGTTCTTTATAGAGGACCAGCTGCTGCGGTGGTTTTTCTCAAACTGGACAGCCTTGGTCTTTACGAGTTCCCGCGTCTCCTTCAACAGTTCCTCCGAGTTTTTCTCATACACAAAGCCCCTTGAAAGTATCTCGGGCTGCGCCAGGAGCGCGCCGGTCTGCTTATTCAGCGTAATGACTACGGTAAATATGCCGTCCTCTGAAAGCAGCTTCCTATCCCTTAACACTACGTTGCCTATATCGCCTACCCCGCTGCCGTCCACCATAACGCTGCCGGCGGTCACGCTGCCCGCTATGCGGCCCTTGTTTCGGGTGAGTTCTACTACGTCGCCTATTTCGGTAACGAATATGTTTTCCTCGGGTATCCCAAGCTCCTCCGCCAGCTCCTTATGCTGGTAAAGATGCCGTGCCTCGCCGTGTACTGGTATGAAAAACTTGGGCTTTGTCAGCGTCAGCATGAGCTTCAGCTCTTCCTTGCAGGCGTGGCCCGAAACGTGTACATCGGCCATGCGCTCGTATATTACCTTTGCGCCATGCTGGTAAAGCTGGTTTATCACCCTGCCCACGCTTTTCTCGTTGCCGGGTATTGAAGAGGCTGAGATTATCACCATGTCCCCCTTGCCCACGTTTACCTTATGGGAGGAATTGGCCATTCTGAACAGGCCGCTCATGGGTTCGCCCTGGGAGCCTGTGGTTATGACGCATATCTGGTCGTCGCGGTATTTTTTAAGCTGCCCGACCTCCACAACGCTCTCATCCGGCAGCTGCAGGTAGCCGAGCTCCTTGGCTATCTCCGCTATCTTTACCATGCTGCGGCCCTGGAAGCACACTACCCGCCCAAAGGATATCGCCACGTCCGCGATCTGCTGTATGCGGTATATGTTGGAAGCGAAGGTCGCCACTATCACGCGGCCCTTCGCCTTGTCGAAGCAGTGCTCAAACGTCTTTCCTATACCCCGTTCAGAGGGTGTA
>CALCEX010000201.1 GCA_937900325.1 uncultured Clostridia bacterium
TCATAGTCCCACTTCTCCAGCGCCTCGCTCATTATGGTATGGTTTGTATAGTTGAAGGTCTTGCGTGTAATGTCAAAGGCCGCGTCAAAATCCATACCCTCGTTCATAAGCAGGCGTACAAGCTCGGGTATGGATACCGTCGGGTGGGTATCGTTGAGCTGTATTGCACAGTGGGCGGCAAAGTTGGAAAGGTCGCTGCCGCGCACCCGCTTATACCTGCGAATTATATCCTGCAATGAGGCGCTGGAGAGGAAATACTGCTGCTTGAGGCGGAGGCGCTTTCCCTCGTAGGTGCTGTCATTGGGATAGAGCACGCGGGTGATGTCCTCTACCTTGTTCTTTTCACGAACCGCCAAATCGTACTCCTGCTCGTTGAACAGGTTGAAGTCGAACTCCTCAAGGGGTTCGCTCTGCCAGAGTCTCAATGTGCCGACATTATCCGTACCGTAGCCGATGATCGGCATATCGTACGGCACCGCCAGCACCTTCTGATCCGCAAAGGTTATCTCCACCGTCTTATCATCGCGCCTGCGGCTCCAGGGGTCGCCGTAGCGCTGCCAGTCGTCCGCCTTCTCGCACTGATAGCCGTTAATAAAGCTCTGCTTGAACAGGCCGAACTTATAGCGGAGTCCATAGCCGTCCAAAGGAAGGTTGTGAGTAGCCGCGCTGTCCAGGAAACAGGCTGCGAGACGACCCAGGCCTCCGTTGCCCAGCGCCGCATCCTCTATATCTTCCATGGATGCTATATCGCAGCCGCGAGCCCTGAGCAGATCCCTTATCTGATCCAGTATGCCGAGGCAGTAAAGGTTATTGAACACCATGCGTCCCATGAGATACTCGGCGCTGAAGTAATATGCCCTCCGCACGTGTTCGTGCTCTCTGCGGGCCTTGCGCCAGTTATCCGATATGGCATACATTACGGCGTTGGAAAGCGCCTTATGTACCTGCGGGGTGCTGGCCTCCACCAGTTCTATCTGGTAATCGCTCTTAAGCTCCTCTTCCATCCTGCGTATGATCATTGCGGCTTCTATCATATAGCGTTATATCTCCTAAAATATTTTAGTAGGAATATGCAATACATTCCCCCATTATTTACGAATAGCATCAGTTTACCACAAATGTCTCACAATTAGAATAGCGTGATTTTGCTTTTTTTATATTATCATCAGTTGACATGCTATTTTTTGTTGTTTATTATTTATCCGTTGGAACAATCTGTAAAACCGTTTAAAGGATATGATCGGCACAAATGGAACCAGTATCTCGTGAAAAGCTTACCGCTGACTTTGGCGAGGCCTTCCTCACCCTTCAGCACACTTATAATATCTGCATGCAGCTGCTTCTGGGCAAATACGGTCTTTATCCCGGCCAGCCGCAGGTGCTCTTTGCCCTGAGCAGGCTTGGCGCGCCCACCCAGAACGAGCTTGCCGCTCATCTTGGCGTAGGGAAGGCTTCGGCAGGAGTATCCATACGCCGTCTCGAGGCAGGCGGCTTCATCAAGCGCGTCCGTGACAAAAAGGACACGCGCTGCGTGCGCCTCTCCCTCACCAAAAAGGGCGAGGAATACGCGCGATGGTGCAGCATAGACTACGATATGTTCTTCACCACTATG
>CALCEX010000202.1 GCA_937900325.1 uncultured Clostridia bacterium
GCGAGGGCGGCCGCACCGTCGCCTCCGGCGTCGTTTCCCAGATAATCGAGTAAAACGATATACAAAAAGAGCCCTGAGAAGGGCTCTTTTATTTTACTTATAAGCTACGGTTATTCGTTTATGGCAACGGTATGGTTTGCGTATGTAGTCCATGTGGGTTCATAGCTGCTGGTAGCCTGATCTCCCCACATATCCCAATTATCCCTGTCGCCCCTTGCAAACATTTCCAGATATGGCCCAGGCGAGCAGCTTTCAATAAGGTTGATGAACTCATCGGGCTTTCTGCTGTGCTCTCTCTTGATTGAGCGCAGCAGGTTAACCTGCGAGCGCCCCGGTTGAAGCGTCCTGTTGTTCTCCCCCCTGATTCCAAAGAGAAGTATTTCGGTAACGTTGCGAAAATAAAAAACCACGCCGCGGCCATCCGGCATTCCGTCCTTGCGCACCTTTTCCCAAATGAGGTTCGTTTTGTATTCAAAGCCCCAGGCGCGCATAACCTCTAAGCCTTCGGGCAAAAGCGCATTAGGTACCCACAGGTAAAGGTGAGACTTTTCAGCAGCGGCAGATGAAACGGGAAGTTTCATTATATCGTTCAGCTTCATAGTAGAATATCTGCTGAGCCGCTTATTTTCGGGTGCCATTTTGCCGGTTCTGTTTGCAAACTGCCATGGCGGGTCGGCGTAAATTGTACAGTATTTTTTCCCATGTGTAAACTGCACAAAATCGTTTATGGTGTCCTCGATAATGTATGTATCCTCCATGTCACTCATATCCTTCCACACACGGTTTTTCAATTCCTATCGCCAAGACCGGGCAACAGCCGTTTCTGCGCGATTTCAAACGTTGTTCCAGCTTACCCATCCACGTCGTGCTTGCGCCATACTTTGTTCTTATTCCCAGCGCTGAAAAAATACCGTTTAATTCCTCAGCCCTCGTTATGATAATGCCTACCTCAATTAGGCCGCAGTCAAAGTAGGTGCGCATTGCCATAAGATCGCGGTCAAAGGTCTGATCCTTGCTGTTCCACTCCAGATCAAAGGCAACTTTTCCTTTTATAAAATCAATATTGTGCCCGTCTATGTAACCCTCTATCACCCTTTCCTCAAAGGGTTCGCCTGCAAAGCGGCCTCTGGACTTTCCCCGTGGATAAAGCTTTACTAAAAGGTCGCCGGAGATCCTTATTTCACGCCAGCCGCGTGGGTACAGAACATCGTCAAATTTCTTAGGAATTGCAGTTTCATTTCCTCCCGCCTCCGTCAAATCTGATACTGAAATTTTTAATGAGGCAAGACAATCCTGAATATCAGCCACTCCTTTGGAAAAGCCTCCGAAAGTATTTCCAAGGCGTGGCCGTAATTTTGGAACTCAAACCTGTTGAGCAATTCGCTCCGAATGTACCGCTCCATGTCAACCTCTCAATGCCAGATAATTTGGCTGTCGTATATCTCCATATTATAAAAAACCGCACAAAATTACAATGGAATATAATCCAAATTAAGGAATTAAATGAAATGAAGGCTCCTTCTGCATAAAATCATAGTTCTTTTATATGCAAAAACAGCTTACGGGGTAATTCACCTTCCCCCTACCTCTCCATCCCCTCCCCGAGCTTCTTTTTTACCCGGGAGAGGGCGTTATCCACGCTCTTGAGGGAGCAGGGCACCGCATCGGCTATCTGGCGGTAGGTCATGCCCTGAAGGAAAAGCTCCGTTACCCTTCTTTCGAGAGGAGTAAGGCGGGTATTTATCACACTTCTCAGGGCAGCCGCAGTTTCGCGGCTTATGAAGCGCTCCTCCGGGTCGCCCCCCGGCTGCTCGATAAGCTCCAAAAACTCCCGGTCCCCGCTCTGCGGCGTGCGGTAGAGGGATATATAGCTGTTCAGCGGCTGATGCTTCTGGCGGCGGCTGGCGTTTATGGCGCTGAGTATCTGGCGGGTTATGCACAGCTCCGCAAAGGAGGCAAAGCCTGAGTTGTGATCCTCCCGGTAGTCGCGTATTGCCTTATACAGGCCTATCATGCCCTCCTGAATAAGGTCGTCCCGGTCTGCGCCTATGAGAAAATAGGGGCGGGCCAGCATACGCACGGTATCCTTATACTCCGCGCAGAGCTGCTCCATGGCGTCATTGTCGCCCGACTGGGCAAGCCGCACCAGCTTCCCGTCCTTATTTTCCCTTTTTTCCATTATAAGCTAACCCTGCCTCTTCTTTTCAAACATGAGTATGGCCGCGGCCACCGCCGCGTTGAGGGAGTCTATATGGCCGCACATGGGTATGGACACGAGGAAGTCGCACTTCTCACGGATAAGCCTGCTGAGGCCATCGCCCTCGCTGCCTATGACCAGGCCTATCGCGCCCTTCAGGTCCGCCCTGGTCATCTCTGTCCCCGCCATATCCGCCCCGGCTATCCACAGCCCCTCGTCCTTGAGCCGGTCTATTGCTCCCGCAAGGTTGGATACCCGGGCTACCTTCATGTACTCAACGGCGCCGGCAGAAGCCTTGCAGGCCGCCGCGGTCACAGATGCGCTGCGCCGCCTGGGGATTATCACGCCGTGCGCGCCGGCGCATTCCGCGCTGCGGATTATGCTGCCCAGGTTGTGGGGATCCTCCACCCCGTCAAGGAGTATTATGAAGGGCTTCTCGCCCTTTTCCTTCGCGGCGTTGAGTATGTCGGATATGTCGCAATACTCCACGCCCGGCACCTGAGCCAGTATTCCCTGATGGTTGCCCGGCTTGCCGCCGTGGCCGAAGGGCATACATATCTCGTCCAGCTTATGGCGGTCCACCTCGCGTATCTGTATGCCGTTGTCCCGGGCAAGGTTCACCACCTCACGGAGGGAACCGTCCAGCTCCCTGTTCACCAGTATGCGGTCTATGCTGCGGCCCGATTTAACCGCCTCCCGCACCGCGTTGCGGCCCATTATTATGTACGGCAGCTCGTCCGGCTCGTTGGTATTCGGCGCGTCTCGCCTGTCGTCCGGCTTTTTATCGAGGGGCTTATCCTTAAAGGGCTTATCCTTAAAGGGCCTGTCCTGCCGCTTATCGTCAAGCTTACCGTAGGGCTTTTCCCGGCGGTCGTCAGTCTTTTTCCCATAGGGCTTTTTGCCCTCGGGCTTATTATAGGGCTTGCCGCCGCGGGCTATGTCCTTTTCAAATTCCTTCTGGCCGTAGCCGCCCCGGTTGTAGCTTTTCCGGCCGCAATCGCCGCCGCGTCTGTTGTCGTATGCCATGCTATTTCTCCTTGTCCTTATCCTCTGTAAAAAGGGTTTGCTTTATCTCGTCCATAAGCTCGCGTATGCGCCCATCCTCGCCGGAAAGAAACAGGTATCCCAGCAGCGCCTCAAGGCCGGAGGCCGCCCTGTAATCCGACATTTCCGCGTGCTTCGGCACGGTTCCCATGTGGCTGTTGCGCCCCCGCTTGAATATGTACCGCTCCTCCTCGGTAAGCTTTTCCATTATCGCCATGGCCCCGGCCGCCTGCGCCCTGGCGCAGACCCTTTTCGCCGCCATTACGTGCAGGCCGTGAGCCGTAGCGTCGCTGCGCTCTATTAGATAGCTCCGCACATAAAGGTCGTATACCGTATCGCCTATATAGGCCAGCACCAACGGGTTCATAAGGCGGGGGTTTTTCCTCTGCTCCCCCAGTATCCGGTTTATCATGGCGTCCATAAGCTGTCCTCCGCCTTTGCATATCGCTTCTATTATATTATAAGCTACAAAGGCTCATTAGTCCAGCGGCTTGCCCGCCAAATCCCCCTCAAGGTAGCCTGATATCCCCCGCGCTATGGCTCGGGCAAGCTTTTTCTGGTGCTGCTCCTGCTGCAAGAGCGCCTCATCGCCGCTGTTTGAGAGAAAGCCGCACTCCACCAGCACCGCCACCGGCCTGCTCTCCCTTATCACATAATAGTCCCCGGGATTGGCTATGCGCCGTGCCGCCCCCAGCTCGTCTGTTATGCTGTCTATAACGGTCTTTGCGAGCCGCTCGCCCTCGGCGCTGCCCTTCATGTAAAACGCCATCGGCCCATGCACCGATGGATCGGCGAACTTGTTCATGTGTATGCTGACCACCAGATCCACGCCATCGCCGTTCATTATCCTGGCCCTTGCGGCCATATCCGCCCTCTTGCCCTCCGCAAGCGCGCCTTCGCCGCTTCTCGTGAGTATGGCCTCCATTTCCAGCGCCTCCAGCTCCTCCTTCAGATACAGGCTCACGGCAAGGTTCAGCCCCGCCTCCTTTACCCCGGAGACCCCCACCGCGCCGCAGTCCCCGCCGCCGTGGCCCGGGTCTATAACTATCCTGTACCTCTTTTCAGGGGCGCTGGCGGGTATTGTGCGCCTGCTTGCCGCCAGCATCACCACCGCCGCCAAACCCAGCATCAATATAACTATCTTTCCTATCAAACGCCTTTTGCCCATATGCCGCACCTCACGGGTAAAGCATATGTGATAAAAGCTGCGCTTATTCCTTTTTGGCGTATTTTACTCTTTTCGCAGGAGCTGCGCCCCTCATCCTGCATGGTATAAATAAGTAAATGAATGGTTTTATATGTATATGCACTGCATATACATAGCAGATATCCACACTGTCAACATAGTTATCAACATTTCAACTGCCCTAAAGGTGGGGTTTTTGGCATTTTACCCCTATTCTCAACATCTGCATACTCAACATCATGTTCCTGACCCTATGCAGTTAAAATTCATTGCCATTATTTTTCGCGCTTATAGCAGATGCGGCAATTTGCATGTCCGCCCATTGGATTCCGCTATGGCGTCCGGCAAAATTCGCCCTTGACATTTATGTGCAGCATGTAAATAAGAAAAAAAGCCGCCCTCTGGCGGGGGCGGCGCGGCTTTTATTTATTTGTCGAATTCCTTCTTTTCCTTCTCGTAGGGTATCTCGGGGTGCTCCTTCAGCATCCATTCCCTGAACTCCTCCGGCGTGCCCTTTGTGAAGCCCGCCTTATCCAGCCGCACGAAATCGTTATCCACGGCAAGGTCAAAGTAGCTCCTGGCCTCCACAAACTTTTTCACCTGCTTGAAGAATATCTCGTTGCTGAATTCGCCGTCCTCATAGAGGCGGATGGTGTTTCCCACGACGACCTTGCAATTCCAGAATTTCTTGCCCTTCTGCACGCGCATCAGCTTGAACTGCTTGCCCGCCAGCATGGGGCGGAACAGTATGCTGCGGTAAACGCTTATGAGCATGAGCATGAGCGCAAGGGACTTCCAGCGTATCGAAAGGTCGTTTTTATAGAATATGAACGCGCCCACGCTGGAAAGCACGAATATGAACAGCCAGGGCCAAAAGCTCGCCACCTTGTAGAATATGGGCGTCGTCCAGCGCTGATAGCGCCTTATATCCATCTTGTATTCGTTTTCAAACATTCTGAATCCTCCAAAGACTTGTTAAGGGAACGAATAATATTTTAACATATTTCGCCGCCGTAGTCCATATTATTGTCCTCATTCGCGAAAAAAGAGCCGCCCCCTACGGGACGGCCCTGTGTAAGCATTCAGGCTTATTACGCCTCTTTGGCCTTGCGGTCCTTGCTGCGGGCGGACAGTATGCTGTAAGAGGTCCAAAGGAGAACTACGCATACGAGGTAGATCAGGACATGCATGGGCAGGCTGGTAACGATCTTCCACGCGATGAATACGCCGATGCAGCCGCCGATCATGTTGCCGATGGTCGCTACTACGTCGTAGCGGGACTTCTTGATGAACACGATGGAGTTAGCGGGCATGAGCAGAGCGCAGGAGCCCATGAACACGGGGAAGCAGGTGGTGGCGGAGCAGCCCAGCAGCAGGCAGGTAGCCATGCAGGGTGCGTACAGGCCGAAGCCAACGTCCATCAGAGCGCCCCAGAAGAAGTTCAGGATAACGGCTACCCAGAACTGCCACTGACCAACGGTAAAGCCGGTGCCCTCGCCGATGGTGCCGAAGGGGCCGACGCCGGCGTTCTTGCAGGCCATTACAACAGCGGTAGCAAGCATGGCGCAGCCCATCCAAAGACGGATCTGGTTAACGTCCCACTTGGTGATTATCTCGGCCATGGTGTAGGCGCCGATCATGGCGGCTACGCACATTGCTACGAGGAAGATAGGCTCGCACTCAACGCTGGTGGTGAAGATCAGGGCCTCAAAGATAACGGGGAAGGTGTCGCCGACGTTCAGGGTGCCGGGGATGTTGATGTCGTCAACATTCTTGAACAGTTTGTACATGAAGGTGGAAGGCGCGAAGGAGCCGCAGCCCAGGGTATCAAGGAAGTTAGCCACGATACCTACGATCATGCCCTGCGCCCAAAGCTTCTTGCTGGCCTTGGAGCACTCGCCCTTGTGGTTCTTGTTAACGTCAATGAGCAGGTCAACCGCTATACCTATAAAGCAAGCGGCCAGGATGATTTGCAGTGCCAGTACCATTAAATAATTCCTCCGACTAAAGATTTTTAATTTGGAAATGATGACGGTTTCTTCATCCGGCGACTATATGCCCCGCATTTCCCCTATGCACGCGCATTGTTGCGCCAGAATCATCCATGTCATGTTGATATTGTAACAACAGTGTGTCTTTATGTCAACAAACTTTAGCCCCCCGATGTGTTTTTTTCTCCGTGTTTTTTATCGCCCCGGCTTGTCCGTATCGAGCATTTTTCAATATATTAGGGTATTTTTTTCTTATATACACAATATGCTGTGGGTATTATTCCGATCCTTGCTTTATATTCCATTTTTTCATGCTTTTTGTTTTTTCGGCAACGTTTCCTCATAATTGATTTTTGCGGTATTTGCCGCGGCAATTTTATCTTCTTCAGGCGAAAGTTTCCTTTTTCTTTCATATGCATTGCCGCTGTGCTATAATATCAGATATGAAAAGCAATGACAAAAAAAGCGTTTTGATCATATCCTGCGCCGCCCTGCTTGCGCTGGCGGTATGGTTTGTATACTGGTGCGTCTCCGCGCGTTACGCGCTGCTGCCCATGCTGTATGCTTCGCTGTCTGCGGCTCTGTTCGGCCTTTGCCTTCTCAGGCTGATACCCTCCGCCCTCTCCTTTGAGGAGCCCCCCGCCCCCGAGGCGTCCCTCCGGAATTCCCGCAGGGACAGGCGGCATCCTTGGGCCGCCATAGCCTTCCGGGTGATATTGCTGCATATCGCGCTCTATATAATAGCCTATCTTTTTGACCTTATCAGAAACGGCTATTCCGGCGGCGTTCTGGATACCCTGCGGCGTCTTTGGCTGCGCACCGATTCGCCCAGCTATCTGGGCATTGCGAAAAACTGGTATGTGACCGAGGGAGACGCGAGGTTCCATATAGTTTTCTTCCCTCTTTATCCCATACTGATAAAAATATTCTCCCTTTTCACCGGCGGCTTCTTCGGCTCCGCCATGCTTGTAACGACCCTCTGTGCCATAGGCTCCGCCATTGCGGCCTATGAGCTTTTCGCGCTGGATAACGACAGGAGCACCGCCCTTTTCGCGACAACCCTGCTTTGCCTTTTCCCGGGCAGCATATTCCTGCTCGCCCCCATGACGGAAAGCCTTTTCCTTTTGACGAGCCTCCTCTGCATATATATGTGCCGCAAAAAGAGATACCTGCTCAGCGGCCTTTTCGGCTGCCTCGCGGCCCTCTCCCGCTCCGTGGGCATACTGCTCATGCTTCCGGTATTCATGGAGGCCGCATACGATTATTTCGGCGGGGCGGCGCTCAACAGGAAGGCTGTCGTCAGCCGCCTTGCGGGCTGCTTTACGATAGCCCTGGGAACGGCCCTCTATCTCGTCATAAACAAGGCCGTAACGGGCAGCTTTTTCACCTTCATGCGATACCAGCGCGAGCACTGGAGCCAGGGCCTCGGCCCCTTCTTCGGCACCGCCGCGTATCAGCTCCAGTATTTCCTCTCCTCGCTGCATACGGGGGAGGCGGCCCTGGGGCTTACGCTTTTCCTGCCGAACCTCCTATGCTGCCTCGCGGGCCTTGTAATACTCGCGCTTTCCGCCGGTAAGCTCCGCCCCTCCTACGCCGCCTACGGCCTCCTTTACTACGCGGTGACTTCGGGCTGCACATGGCTTTTAAGCGGCCCCAGGTATCTCGCGGTATGCTTCCCCCTTGCCGCCGGGCTTTGCGCCCTGGTGAAGGGGCGCCTTGAGCGCCGGCTGCTGGCTCTTGTGTCCCTGGTCATGATGCTCATGTATATGTGGGCCTATGTATTGGGTTACAGCGTATATTAAGGCTCCGCCTTCTTAATTTCTATCCCCGTATAGTAGTGCCTGAGTATCTCCTCATACCCCGCTCCCTCCAGCGCCATGGCCCTTGCGCCGTATTGGCTCATGCCCACGCCGTGGCCGTAGCCCCTGGTGCGTATGGTCACTCCTTCGCCTATGGAGAGGGTAAAGTTTGCGCTGTTCAGCTCGAAAAGCCTGCGCAGCTCCCGTCCGCTTACCGTTATCTTATTCAGCCTCAGCTCCTTCACCCGCCCGCTTTCATAGCGCGACGCCACAGCGACCTGCTCGCCCAGCCTGTTCTTTTTCAGCCCGGCGGCGGGCCATTTTTCATTTACCCTGTCCGTGAACTCAGATAGGGACACGCTCACCTCGGCCGCATACTTCCCCGCCGTCTCCTCCCCCGGGCTATCCACCCCGATAAGATACGGCAGCGACGATGAAAACACGTTCTGCGCGTCCTCCGTCCTGCCCCCGGCGCAGGAGTGATACAGCGCCTCTATGGGTTCCCCATCGTATGCGGCGTATTCGCCCTCCGTCTCATATACCGCCTGGCGCAGCTTATCCATATACCTGCCGGCGTCGCTGCCGAATTTTTCCCTTAGCTGCTCCGCGCTTTTGTAGCTCTGGCAGCAGCCGCTGCCGGTGCATATATCCGCCCCGCTGCACCCGCCGCCCCCGAAGGCCCTCATATGCTTTACCGCGTATGTTCGGGCGGCTACCGCCTGGGCCTTCAGCGCCTCCAGCGGAAAGGAGGCGGGCATCTCCGCCCCCACTACCCCTATGATGTATTCCTCAAGGGGCATTTCTTCTGTTTTGCCGCCCTCCCTGTCATAAAGGGATATGCTCAGCGCCTCCTTTGGCTTTTCCCTGGCCTGCCGGTATATGATATAGCCCCGCGCCCCGCAAAGCAGCACCGTTGCGGCTATGGCGGCAAGGCACATGGCGCTCAGGCCCGGGCGATCATATCTGTCATATCTTCTCATGGCAATATATCTATGCGGCGGGGCAAACTAAAATACGTTGCGGCGGGGGCGTTTACGGTTTATAATTATATTGATCATTCACGGCGAATTCTGGAGGATATGATGGCACAGGACAACCAAAAGCTTCGGGAGCTGCTTTCGCAATACATAGGCGACGTATACGCCGGGGCTTTGCAATATACCAACGACCCGGCCGCCGCCAAGGAGGTCACCCGCAGGGTGATGACGCTGCTAAAGCGCAGCCAGGAGGCCGGCCTTGCGGTGAACCCTTCCATGGCAAAGCGGCTCACCGAGGATTGCTGCCGGGAGCGGGAGTACTATGAAAACAGGAGGGCCACCTTCGTCAACGGCACCATCGCCGATATGCCGGATTTTGACACCGCGCTCTCCGAGATATCCCCTGCTGAGGTACGGGCCCGCGCCCGCAGCGAGGCGGAAACAAAGACGGCGGAGGCCCACGCCGCCATTCGCGCCGCAGAGGCCATTGGCGCAAAGGTGATAACCTCAGAGCCCGCCCCCGCGCCCATGCGCGCCGCTCCCGTTGCGGCAGACCCGGACGAGCCGGAGGACGACGACGATTTCGGCGAATACGACGACGATGACTACGGCTATGAGGAAGCCACGGAGAGGAAAAAGCCCAAGGGGAAAAAGGCCGGCGGCTTTTCCGCGTTCCTGCTGGCCGTCATGGTGCTGCTGCTGCTGTTCCTTCTGACGTGCCTTGTGGTAATGCTCATGAAGTGCGGCATAATACCCGGCGCGGACAGCGGCTTTGCCCGCGGCTTTGCCGTATGGTTCAACGCCCACCTTTTCCCGCTGTTTTAAACAGTTGTTTACAATTCCATACGGGTTTTGCCGCCCGGGAGCGTATGCGTGAGGCAAAACCTGAAAGAAACCCGCAAAGGTGGCATCTGCCCACTTTTTCGGAATATACAGGAGGTGAATCAGAATGGATCCCATAATGGATTATATCATGGGCTGGAGCGCTCCCGCCCTCATCTGCCTCGTATTGGGGCTTATACTCATGGTCTGCGAAATGTTTACCCCCGGAATGGGCCTCCCCGGACTCATAGGCGGGCTGTGCCTGCTGGGCGCAATAGTGCTCAGGGCGGATTCCCTTACCACGGCGCTCATAACCCTCATACTCATACTGCTTCCTTTAATGATCGCCGCCGGAATAATATTCCGCTCCTTTTCCGGGGGCGTGCTGTCCCGCTCCAGAATAGTGCTGAAGGATTCCATAAACGGGGAATCCACCTCCCTCGGAGATAAGAAAGCGCAGGGCCTCATAGGGCTGGAGGGCGAATGCGCTACCGACCTCAGGCCGGTGGGCGTAGGCGAGTTTTCCGGCAGAAGGCTGGATATAGTAAGCGAGGGCGGCTTCATACAGAAGGGCGCAAGGGTAAGGATCACCGCCATAGACGGCGTAAGGATAATGGTAAAAGAGATACGGTAATATGGGCTACAAATTCTGCAAAAAGTGCGGCACCCTCTATAACGATTCCGACGGCGAATGCCCCCGCTGCGCCGATAAAACGCTTACCGACGAGGGCATGCGGGACGCCGTATACGACAACCGCATGAGCGAGGAGGAGATCAAAAAAAAGCGCAGGGCGGACTGGAAGCGCCTTATTATAGGCGTGCCGGCGTTTATCGCCTTCATCTACCTGGTATTTTTCCTCTATGAGCTCATAGCGGTAAAATAAAACAAAAAAACAGTATTCTAAAAAAAGGAGAAAAAAGCAAATGGAATTCCTCGCTCCCCTTTTCATTATCGTAGTCATAATAGTGTTCCTCGCCATATTCTTCAGCTTTGTTCCCATAGGGCTGTGGATATCCGCAACCGCCTCCGGGCTGAAGGTAGGCGTAGGCCAGCTCGTGGCCATGCGCATAAGGAAGGTCGTCCCCTCCCGCATAATCAACCCCGCCATAAAATCCACCAAGGCGGGCATGAGCCTCTCCCTCAACAAGCTTGAGGCGCACTACCTCGCGGGCGGCAACGTTGACAGGGTAGTAAACGCGCTCATCGCCGCGCAGCGCGCCGGCATACCCCTCGATTTTGAGCGCGCCTGCGCAATAGACCTTGCCGGCCGCGATGTGCTCAACGCGGTACAGATGAGCGTCAACCCCAAGGTCATAGAGACCCCCGTAATAGCGGCCATAGCCAAGGACGGCATCGAGCTCAGGGCCAAGGCCCGGGTCACCGTCCGCGCCAATATAGACCGGCTGGTAGGCGGCGCGGGCGAGGAGACCATCATAGCCCGTATAGGCGAAGGCATAGTCACCACCGTCGGCTCCTCCCAGAGCCACAAGGACGTGCTGGAAAACCCTGACCTCATATCCCAGACAGTGCTCAACAAGGGCCTTGACGCAGGCACAGCCTTTGAAATACTTTCCATAGACATAGCGGATGTAGACGTGGGCCGCAACGTGGGCGCTCAGCTCCAGATAGACCAGGCCGAGGCGGATAAGCGCATAGCCCAGGCCAAGGCCGAGGAGCGCCGCGCCATGGCGGTAGCCCAGGAGCAGGAGAACAAGGCGGAGGTACAGGGCATGCGCGCCCGCGTCATCGAGGCCGAGGCAGAGGTTCCCCGGGCTATTGCCGCCGCCTTCCGCGAGGGCAAGCTGGGCGTCATGGATTACTACAATATGCAGAACGTGATCTCCGACACCCATATGCGGGACGCCATAGCGGGCGACACCGCCAAGAACTCCTGATGAACGAGCCATATTCCAGGGCGAAGGAGGTGCGGCCATGAGCGGCCTGATATTTTTGGCGATAATGTTTTACGCCCTATCCTACATTTCCGATAAAAACAAGGCTAAACGCGCCCAGCGCGGCGGCGATGCCCAGGCGCGGCCGCAGGCCCGGGTATCCCCGCAGCAGGAGGACGATGCTGAGCTATCCACCCATGACGGGCCGGAGGCCTTCCGCCCGGCGGCGCCCTTCAGCGAGGCTTCTTCCGGCAGCATGAACTATGTTTCCACAGAGGGGGAAGGCACCGAGAGCGTGGAATGCAGCCTGACCGGCCATAACCACCCCGATCCTCACGCCGAGGCCCTGGATGCCGAGACCCATTTACCGGCGGCGCCCATCTCCCACCCATTCCTCTCCGCAGCAGATCGCGACGCCTGCAAGCGCGCAGTCATATATGCGGAAATACTGGGCAAGCCCAGGGCGCTGCGCAGATAGACCAAAAAAGCATCAGGGGAACGGCAAAGCCGTTCCTTTAAATCTGCCGGAAAATCTTGGGGTTGTTAAGGGGCCGCAGCCCCTTAAGCTGATTCCGGCTTTGACGACATGTGCGTCAAAACGGATGAAAACCAAAGGGTTTTCGTACTTTGCGGGTTTTGCCGCCCGGGGCCGCCTCCTTTATGCCCCAGGCAAAACCCGCAAAAACTCGAAAAAGTGGTCTTGCCACTTTTTCGACAAGATAAAAAAGAGGCCCCAGGGGGCCTCCTTTTTTATTCTTATTGTTCCCTTTGGAATTAGACCTTGGCCTGATACTCGAAGGGAAGGGGTACTACGGTGCCGGGAGTGGTGATCTTTTCCAGCTGCTCCAATGTGGCCTTGACTATTGCGGTCTGCTGCTCAACATTGTTGGGAGCGCCGGCGTTTGCGCCCATGGGGACCAGGGGAGCAACGGCACGGGGGGTACCGGTCTGCTTAACAACGGGGGGCAGAGCGGCGATGATGATGGTGGGGATGCCTGCGGCTTCGATTGCTCTCTGCACAAGAACTGCAGAGCGGTGGCAGGTGCCTCAGCCAGCGGTCATCAAGACGCCGTCTACGTTTTCTTCTTTGAGGCGCTTGGCTATCGCGGGGCCGGTCTCATGGGTGAACTTTTCAATGTTGCCGCCGCCGCCCATAAAGCCTATATGAACGGGAGCTACGCCCTTGATGAAGCCTTCCTTGGCAAGCTCATGGAGCCTGTCGATGGGGAACATGCAGTTGATGTCCTTATTGACGTCGCTGTTATCATAGCCGCCATGGGAAACCATCAGATCGCTGGAAGGGGTGCTGTCGTAGATCTCGCGCCAGGTGAAGTCGCCGGCCAGATTGAAGCGCTTATCCTCTTTGCGATGTACGCCTGCTGCGGTAGCGAGAGCTATTACCATCTCGTTCAGGGGCTTGGTTACAGGCGCCCATACTGGCGGAGGCGTAACGGGAACGAAAATTTCGGACTGTAGTCCCTTAACAACTGTTAAGTTCATTTTTATCCTCCTATTAAAATTCAATTATCTTTTTTGGCCTGCATTTCTGCCTGCCTTCTGATGTACATATCGTGATTGCTTACGTATTTTTTGTTTGGCTCGGCGCTGAGCTGCCTCGGGGCGCTCATCGTCCATGCCACAGGCTGATCATTCTTTATCTCGTAATCTGTAAGGAACATTCGCATGGGGAATCGGAATCCACCCGGGCAGTTTGTGAGTTGCAAACCCGTGGCCCCGTCCTGAACGTCCTTTACCCTGCCCTCCATCACAAAGGTCTCGTCCTCTGCGACGTGGGTTATCTCGGGGTATTGCACGGGGGCTGCCACAGGCCCGAGCTGTTCCGGAAAACTCATGTTCCAGCCAAACTCCTGGCCGATCACCAACGGATGCTCGTGGAGCAGCATCCATTGCGGTATCTCAAGATACCCGAGGCGCCCTTTAAGGTCTATGGCGGCGGAGCCGTCCTCCCTTATCTCCACAAGAACGCCTTCCATATAAATGATCTTATCGCCGAACTTAAGCATATCTTTAGTTGTACTTTTCCTTGCGCTTCTGGCTCATGGGCAGGGACTGCTCATTGGGTACCAGATCTATCTTCTTGCCGGTGGCGGTCTCGATCAGCTCGATGTTGGTGGCCTTGACGTTGGGGTTCCACTTCTTCTCAGGAGCCTTCACGGCTTCGCCGGCCATCTGTGCCTTCAGCATTGCGAGGGCGCGGATAGCGTCTTCCTGGCAGAGGGTGTTGCAGCCAAGGACTTCGTTCTCGATACCGGCCTCGGACTTGTTGTTATCAACCATGGAGGTCATGTACTTGTTGCCCACGACCAGCGCGCCCTGTACCGCGCAGAAGGACATGCCGACTACGGGAACGCCGCGCATACCGATCTGCTCGAGATGGCTTGCAAAGTCAACGTGGTTGTTGCCGAAGCCTTCGGTGGTCACGAATGCGCCGTCAACGTCCATGGATTCTACGGTCTGGCCTACGCGGCGGGATACATAGAACTTTTCGCCGTTGATCTGAGGAGAACCTACCAGCACTACGCCGCACAGGTCGATCTCGGGATCGCTGAGGCACTCGAGAACCAGGGGCTCTCTCCAGTAGTGACGGGACATTTCCTTGGAAGCGGGGCCGATGCAGGTGAGGGCGTGTACGGCGCCGTCCAGTATCTCAAGAGGATTGCAGACTACGGGAACGTTGCCCAGGTCTACGTTGGGCTTGCCGCCCAGCATTCCGACAGGCTCCATGGGGAGGAGCAGGTTGTCGTGCATAGCGCCCTGGCCCATGATCTCCTTGACGATAACGACCTTCTTCTTATGGGGATGACGCTTCTGCTCGAAGGTCTCGGTGGAGACTACGAGGCTCTCGTCCAGATCCTTCAGTGCTACGCGGATCTCCTGGGTGATGATGTCGGTAGCATGGTGTGCTGCCAGAGGGCCAGGACGGGTCATGTTGGTCTTTTCCTTGATGGTTATCTGAGTCTTGATGAAGATCTCACCCTTATCAGGACAACCGGGACGGCCCCACATGATGTTCTCATCGAGGATACCCTCGGAGGAACCGAACTCACCGATCTGTACGCCGTTATCATCGGTACCGGTCAGCATCATTACAACGCCGTCCAGAACGCGGGTAACGCCTGCGCCCAGCACAGCGTCGCCTTCCTTGGTGGCGATGGGCTGTACGTCCATGATGGTCTCGGAATAGGTGTGATACTCAGCGGGAGTGATGATGTCGATCTTCAGATCGTGTACCAGCTCCTGAGAGTCGATGCACTCCTTCTCGATGCCTTCGCGGATGTAAAGGGTGGTGCCTTCGATCTTGGTCTCGGGACCGCGCTTTACTTCGGTGATCTTAAAATGCTTGCGGGTGAGGGTGCGGATGACCTTCTCCTCCGCCTCTTCTGCGGGAGCGGCAGCGCCTGCTACTGCGGCAGGAACTACTGCGCCGGCAGTGCCGGCAGCGGCGAAAGCGCCTATGGGCAGCTCGAGATCGATGCCCTTGCCCTCGTCGATATGGATCTTCAGTACGCCGCCATTAACTGCTGCGGGGGCAGCGGCTGCGGGAGCGGCGGCTGCGGGAGCGGCTTCCTCAGCGGCGGGAGCCTCTTCCTCAACGTCCTTCATACCCTCGAGAAGGTCGGGAGTAAGGGGAGTGAGTGAATCAGCGGTCTTGGTGAGGGTCGCGCCCATGGCCTGACCGATGGTTACGGCACCGTCGAGCTTGAGCAGGCCAGACTCTACCAGATCATCAAAGATGGCTGGGTCTTCCAGGTTGTGCTCGGAAAGCACTACGCCAGCTTCTGCTCTGCAGCACAATACGGCGGGGTCGTTTTTGTGCTCAAGTGCGTATTCGGCTGAAATAGACATGTGTTTCCTCCTATGTGAATTATATTTGGTACTTAAGTTTTGGCTTAAGTTAAACCACAAAATACTTTTTTGCGCCGTGAAAGCGGCCAAAGGCCGTTTTCACAGCGGCGTTGATGCATTAAAACTCGCTCAGATCCTGATCCACGGTCTTGCTGACGGTCAGGTGCCTGTACAGCGGGTGATGTATGGTGCGCATCACGTGGTCGGTCTGGTGTATTATCTTCAGGCCCATCTTCAGCGTGCCGCAGGTAACTACGGTATTGGAGCAGTCGGAGCAGTTGCCGATGATGAGATACTCGGCGCCCGCGCGCTTCATCTCCAGCACCTTCGCGATCTGGCCGGGGCAGTTGCCGGGGTTCTCGCACTTGCGGGGCGCGCCGGGCTTTACTTCGATGGCCTGCTTGCAGAAGGTCACGGATACGACCTCGGCGTTGTACTTCTTGGCGATATCCCTCATGCGGGCTTCGCCGCCGCCGCAGGCGCATACCAGAAGGCCGACCTTTGCGCCATGGAGATCGAGGAAGGGAACGGTAACCATGATAGCGCCCGTGGTCTTTGTGGTGGGGGCTTCAAGGGTGGTGGGCAGTCCGGTGAACGCGCCGCCCATTATTATCTCGCCATACTCGCCGTCGATGCCGCCTACCTTTTCCAGCATGTCCTCAACGGAGATGCCTACGGGCATATCCATGAATACCTGCGCCTCGGGGCCGCCATGCACCTTGCCCACTACTGAAATGTTCTTGCATATGCAGGGCTTCTGATCCTCGATAGCCTCGGCTACCCTGAGGACGGTCTCGCAGTTTACCACGTTTGCGTGGGCCGCAGAGGGGAGCTGGGTGGGCCCAAGAAGGATGCCCAGGCACTCGCGCACTACCGCGCGCTCTTCGCCCATGGGGTATATATCGGGAAGGAGATGTATGCTGATATCCGGCTTGTTGGCGATGGCCTTCTTTATTGCGGAGATCGCCCTGGCGTTCTTGCGCTTTATGGCGAAGATGGCCTTCTTTGCGTTGGACATTTCCATGCAGTACTCCACGCCGCGGACGGTCTTTTCCGCCTGCTGCTCAAGCTGCATTATGTTGTGCCTGAGGCCGGGCTCGCACTCCGCCGCGTTTACCAGTATGTAGCCGCCCTCAAGGTCGGCCGCCAGCTTTACGCCGGTGGGGAAGCCCGCGCCGCCCATGCCGACTATGCCGGCCTCTTTGACCATATCGAGCTTGTTGTCGCTCTTCTTTATGGGTATGTACCTGTCAGGCTGCTCGTCGTCGGGCAGGATAACTATTGCCTGGTCGTTTACTTCCTCTACCGTACCGTAAACGGAGGAGAAGATGTTCGCGCCGAGACCGGTGGGAGTGGCTATCAGTGTGCCCTTTTCTACCTTGTCGCCGGGCTTTACTATTGCCGCGCAGGGCGCGCCAACATGCTGCTTGAGCAAAAGCTTGATTTTCCTCATGTTGCCCTTCCTTTTCCTTTTTTAATAATGGATTTTATTGCATAAGAAACGTTGATCGAACAGGGGACAGCTATCAGCTATTTCTATTTCTTAGAGCGGACCGCCCCCTGAGCAAAGTTAATTATACATCAATATCCCCTAAAAGTCCATCTCATCCTTGAAAATTTACGCCCGTATTTTCAATTTTCTGCTTTTGCCGCCGGAAATGACTATTTGTTGTATTCATGAAGCTTTTAAACACAAAATATAGTATGCGGCTCCGCAGAAAAGCAGAAGTAAGCCGCGCCCCGAAATGCCGGGCATCTCGGGGCGCGATGTTTTCTGGCGGGAACGTGTGGGAATCGAACCCACCCAGGACGCTACTAACGCCCAACAACTGGTTTTGAAGACCAGGAGGCACACCAGTACCTATCCGCCCCCATGCAGTCCGCTTCCGCCGGGTCTTATGCTTTTCGCGCCGCCGCGGCGCTCTTCTCTACCGGGAAAGGATAACATAAACCATTGGTTTTTTCAATACCGATTGTGAAACCATAGCAAAACATTTATTGCCCAACAATAAACAGCATGGCTCAGGAGCATTCGCTTGTTGACTTTTTCATCCGTTTGAGTGATAATAGGCACGAAGGGATTGATAAATTTTTCATTAGTCCCTCGTCCGCAGCATAATGAAAACATTTTCCGTCTGAGCATAGCTTTTTTTACAATGAGCAGCGTTTTCATTATGGCGCCCCGCCGCGCCATAAAACAGGAGAGCAGGTCATGAATTACAACCCCAGGATAAACCTCATCCGGTTTGAAGCAGGCTTCAAGGCAATCGACGCCCATACGGCGGGCGAGTTCTGCCGCGTGGTGTACTCCGGCTTCCCCAAGCCCGAGGGCAGCACCCCCATCGAGCGCAAGCGCTGGCTGGAAAAGCACTGTGACCAGTACCGCAGGGCGCTGATGCTGGAGCCCCGCGGTCACCACGATATGTTCGGCGCGTACATCTGCGAGCCTATCGATCCCCAATCCGATTTTGCGATATTCTTCATGGATACCGGCGAATGGCTCAATATGTGCGGCCACTGCACCATAGGCGCCGTAACCGTAGCCGTTGAGACCGGCATGG
>CALCEX010000203.1 GCA_937900325.1 uncultured Clostridia bacterium
GTTTCCGGCTCTATACTCATGCCCCAGTTCACGCCGGTAAGGTACAGCACCGACCATATGAGCTCATCGCTCTTGGCATCGTACTTTGTATCGCTGTCTATGCCTATGGAGCGCATTATGGAATCCATTATAGGCAGCATGGCGTTTATGTTTTTGCCGTCCTCCTCGGATATGAACCCGACGGGAGCGTCTGTTTCGGCAGGCGCAGCCTGGCCTTCCCCGCTATCGGAAATTGCCGCGTCCATGGCGGGCTCTTTCGGCGCGCAGGCTGAGGCGCACAGCATTACGGCGATTATTGCAGCTAAAAGCTTTTTCATTGTTTCCTCCTTAACAAAAGCAAAAGATGAAGGGAACTCCTTCATCCCGCATTATAGCACCCGAAGCGGCGTCAGTGTTTTAATAATCCGTTAAGAGTTCGGCAGCTTTTCCATTGCCTTTTTGAACTGTATTGAGAACAGTATTGCGGTGAAGGTCACGGCGATAAGATCCGCTGCGGGCTCCGCACAATATACCGCCATGGCCTTATCCGCCGGGAACAGGGCGGGCATGAGGTATATAAGGGGCAGAAGAAGCACAAATTTGCGCACTACCGCAACAGCTATTGAGGATTTTGCGCTGCCTATGGCGGTAAAGGTCATCTGGCATGCTATCTGTATGCCGAACACGAACATTACCGCAAAGTAGCGCCGCATCGCCGCCTGAGTAAATGCAGCAAGCTCCGCGCCGGTAGTGAAAAGGCCTGTGAATACCTGTGGCAGCAGCATTATTATGAGCCACAGAGCCGTGGCGTATATCAGGCTGGATTTGAGCAGCAGCCTGAATGCCCCGCGAACACGCCTGGCGTTCTTTGCGCCATAGTTATAGCTGACTATGGGCTGTGCCCCCTGGCCCAGGCCCTGAAGGGGAAGCATGGCGAACATGTTTACGCTGGAGAGTATAGTCATGGCT
Source organism: uncultured Clostridia bacterium (assembly GCA_937900325.1). GTDB lineage: Bacteria > Bacillota > Clostridia > Christensenellales > CAG-138 > SFEL01. The sequence goes on from CALCEX010000203.1 coordinate 949, forward strand.
CCCACAGCTATATCGCCGCCGTATTTCAGCAGCGACGTATTAAAGCATACGGATATTACGCTCTCGCTGGACTGCATTATGAAAGCCGCAAGGCCCAGCGCAAGGCATGGCAGTATTACCCTTGCTTCAGGGCGCATGTTTTCCTTTTTAAGCTTGAGTATGGTTTTTTCACCCCTGAGAAAAAGGAGCACCCATACGCAGGATATACACTGGGAAATAACGGTAGCGAGAGCCGCTCCCTGCACCCCCATGTCAAGGCCGAATATGAACACCGGATCCAGAATTATATTTGATACCGCGCCTATCAGCACGGTGTACATGCTGGTCTTGGAAAAGCCCTGGGCAGTTATGAATGCGTTCATGCCAAGGGTGAGCTGCACGAATACAGTACCCATAGCGTATATGTCCATGTACCCTGCGGCAAATTCTATGGTGTCGGGGCTTGCGCCAAAGGCGAGAAGCAGCTCCCTGTCCCATATCAAAAGCACCGAGGTAAGTATGGCCGATACTATCAGCTGCAATATAAAGCAGTTGCCAAGTATATGCTCTGCGGCGCTGTTGTCGCCGCGGCCCATGGCGATAGAGGCTCTCGGGGCGCCGCCCATTGATATGAGTGCTGCAAAGGCAGATACTACCATTATGATTGGCATACACACGCCAAGGCCGGTCAGGGCGAGCGAACCGCCGTCCGCCATATGGCCTATATATATCCTGTCTACGATATTGTAGAGCATATTGATTATTTGGGCTACCACGGAAGGCACGGCAAGCTTGAAAAGCAGCCTTCCCAGAGGCTCTGTTCCGAGGTATTGATTGTTCTTTCCCATTGCACAGTTCTCTTTTCGCTTTTTAAATACACAGATAATTATATTCCCGAGCCTTCCACTGTCAAACAAAGTTCCAATTCGGGAGCATCAAAAAGGCCAGCAATACAACCTCTTTTGAAGCGCAGACAGGAATTTGCCACACAACTTTCACATTTCATGAATTGTTAATTTGATTTGACCCCGATTATACGTTACAATACAGTATAAGCCATATATGGTATAATGAGGAGTAGAGCGCGATGGAAAGCATATCCACCGAGAAGAAAACGGCCGGGCAAAAGCCCATAATCGACCTGCGAAACGTTACCAAGGTATACCGGGTAGGAAGCGTTGAGGTCCACGCCCTGAGGGGAATAAACCTGCAGATAATGCCCGGTGAATTCTGCTGCATAATAGGCCGAAGCGGCAGCGGCAAATCCACCCTTCTGAATATGCTGGCAGGGCTCGAGCCTGTGACGGGCGGCGAGGTAGTCATAAACGGCAAGCACCTTGAAAGAATGAACCAGTCCGAGCTTATACTTTTCCGGCAGAAATACATCGGGTTCATATTCCAGTCCTTCAACCTCATGCCTTACTACACAGCTCTTGAAAACGTGGCGTTTCCGCTGTCGTTTCGGGGGGTTCCTTACGATAAGCGCATGAGGCTGGCGAAAAAGGCTCTTAAGGACGTTGGCCTTGAAAGCCACATGAATCATTTGCCGGGGCAAATGTCCGGCGGACAGCAGCAGCGCGTAGGCATCGCGAGGGCGCTGGTCACAGACCCGGACATAATATTCGCCGATGAGCCTACCGGCAACCTTGACTCCAAAACGTCGGACGATGTAATGCGCAGTATGTGCGAGACGGTAAAGAGCCACGGCAAGACCTTCATAATGGTCACCCATGACCCGAATATGGCGGCATACGCGGACAAGGTAATAAACATACTGGACGGACGCATAACGGATATATATTACAACCGTCACGAAACAGAAGGCGACAAGGCCAAATTCACGGAAGAAATAAAGAATGATGCTTAAGACGGAGGAAAAATGATGAAGCGCGTTATTACTATAATACTTGCCATGGCTATGGCGCTGTCGATATGCTCGGTTGCGTATGCGGAAAATGTTGAAGGCAATAAGCCTTCCGTCACATACCCCGCAACCACACCTGATCCAGATAACTTTAAAATTACAGCAAGCGCGAGCAACCGTGTTTTCCAGGAGAACGCGGGTTCCGTCAACATGACCATAGATATCAAGAATGAAAGCGAATACGACGTTATTCTTGCCGCAATACAGCCAAGCGGCGGCTGCATAATATCTGCTACCGGAAATGACACCATCCCCAAGAACAGCACAAAGGCCGTAAACATAACGGCGGCGCTTGCGTCGTCAGGCAATGCGGCCGGTACTCTTACGCTTATCTTTAACGTGCCATACGGCGACAGCAGCGATCCTTCATACGGGCTGGTTACCGCTTCCTGCGGCGATTTCTCTATCGTCCGCTCTCCTTCCGCTACCGAAGCGCCCCAAAAGGAGGACAGCGAATTCCGCGTCCGCACCTCGAGCGTTGACAGCAACGGCGTGTGCGTGCTTACGCCCTCCGGCGATTACGGCGACCAGCTGGACGTGCGGCTCCCCCTTACCTGCACCAACGGCTTTGTGTATGACCTCAAGGTAACGCCGGTGCTCAGCAACGACATAGAAAAATTCCCCTTCGATATAGATCTGGTAGACTATACGCTTTCCTACCCCGGCTCCATAGGCAGGGGACAGGTTGTGGAGTTCCTGTATCATCTGCGTCTTAGCAAGAAGGCTACCGTGGGCGTAAAGCAGGTTGATTTCACCGTCACCTACCGCAATGACGATGGCGATCTCAAGAGCGGCACAGTGAGCCTTTTCGTAAACGTCCGCAAGGGCCTGGCGCCCAGCAGCGACAAGGATACCACGGCCTCGGTGCCCAAGCTTATAATCGAGGGCTACAAGCTCAGTTCCGATAAGATATACGCAGGCGAGACCTTCGACCTGGAGTTCACCATAAAGAATACATCCGACAGCACCAATCTGCAAAACGTGCAGATACACATAAAGGACGCTGGCGAAACGGCTACCATAGTTCCCGCCAGCGGCGGCAGCAATACGTTGTATGTATCCAAAATAGGCAAGGGCCAGAGCAGCAGCCAGAAGGTATCCCTTCAGACCGCGCCCGACGCGGCGGCAAAGGCATATACCCTCAATGTGGATTTCAGCTATGAATCCGCCAGTACCAACGCGGCGCATACCGCAAACGAGACCATAGCCGTGCCGATACTGCAAAAGATCAGGCTGAAGTGCGACGATCCCGTGGTATATGACGACGTATCCTATCTGGATTCCAGCACCAGCATGTCGGTCAGAATGTATAACATGGGCCGCTCCAGCATTTATAACTGTATCATCGAGGTAGAGGGCGAAGGACTTCAGCTTGAGGAGAGCTACTTTGGCGGCACTCTCAGCGCCGGCTCCACCCTTGCGGCGGATATATCCGTGATACCGTCCGTTGCGGGCGATATACAGGGCACGGTAGTAATATCCTATGAGGACGTATATGGCGAGCCCGGCGAGGAGCGGCTTCCTTTCACGCTCCATGTGGAGGATCCCAATGCCGGCATGGAAACCATGGAGGGCATGGATGGCACAGGAGCAGAGGGCATGGAGGGCGGCATGACAGACCCCGGCGCGGATGACAGCTCCAAGGGCTTCCCCTGGTGGGGCTGGCTCATAGGCGCGGGCGCGTTGGGCGGAGGCGGCTTCTTCGGCTTCAGGAAGCTTAAAAAACGCAGGGCGCGCAGCCTGGAGGACGATGTTTAAATGCGTTTTAGCGATATTTTAAGGACCGCCTTCCTGAACCTGTGGCGGAGAAAGCTCAGGGCCGTGCTCACCGTGTTGGGCATGGTCATAGGCGTTTCCTCCATAGTCGTCATGATGAGCCTCGGCATAGGCATAAAACAATCAACAATGGAAAGCTATGCCAGTATGGGCAGCCTTACAAATATTTCCGTCAGCCGCTGGAGCTACAAGGAAACCGCTACCGGAGGCACCAGCACCGAGAAAAAGCTGGACAAGAAGGCGGTCGAAGCCATCAAAAAGATACCCGGCGTAAAGGCCGTCATGCCTCAGATACAGACCAACGGCATACTTAAAAGCGGCAAGTGGATATCCGATTGCAGCATAATGGCCATAGACAGCTCCGTAGCGGAGGAGTTTGGCATAGAGCTTTCGCAGGGCCGCTACCCCAAATACAAGCGCGGCAGCTCCAGCTATGAAATAGTGCTGAGTCAGGATGTGCTGAACTGGTTTTACGACCCGAAAACCGGCAAGCAGGCGGTAGATCGCGACGGCAATCCCAAGGTCACGATCGAGTCAAAATTCCAGCTCACCTTCGACTATAACAACGTTTACAACAACAATCCGGGCAGTACGGGCGATGATGAGAACCAGCAGGCTCCCGGCAAGACCTACCGTATAGACCCGGTAGGCATCGTATCTCCCAACAACAACGAGTTTTCATGGTACTGCCTTATGGATATTGAGGCTATACAGAAGCTCGCCAAGGAAAACAGCGAATATATGCAGCTTGACACCAAGAATTACAACCGTGTCATAGTAAAATGCGAGAATACGGACGTCGTCTCTGATGTAAAGGCCGCAATAGACGAAATGGGATACGGAACCAGCTCCCTTCAGGATGCGCTTGAGCAGGCTGAAAAGCAGATGCAGCAGATACAGTACCTGCTTGGCGCCATAGGCGGCGTATCGCTGCTGGTAGCAGCCATAGGCATAATGAACACTATGATGATGAGCATATATGAGCGCACTAAGGAGATAGGAATAATAAAGGTTCTGGGCTGCCGTATGGACAACATAGCTGAGTTGTTCCTTGCCGAAGCCGCCTATATAGGCTTCTTCGGCGGCGCTGCCGGCCTGGGCATAAGCTACGGCCTTTCCGCAGTGATAAATCACTTTGTAAGCTCCAGTGGGTTCAAGAGCATAATCCCCTTCTATCTTGCGATAGGGGCGCTGCTCTTCTCCGTGACTGTGGCGTTGATCTCCGGCCTTTATCCGGCGATCAGGGCAATGCGGCTCAGCCCGCTCAATGCAATAAGAAACGAGTAAAGGAGAAAGCACCATGAAAAGTATCAAGCCGGGCAGGGGCCCTTCCGGGATGGGATTTATCGGCTCCATATTTGCAATAATATTCGGCATATTCTGGACGATCATGGCGTCAAGCATGGGTGCGCCGGCGTTTTTCCCCATATTCGGTGTAATGTTCATAATAATGGGCATAATACAGGCTGTCTACAACTACAAAAACGCCACCGGCAAAAACCGCTACTCTTCTTTCGACATAACCGATGACGGCGAGGAACCCGATCCGCTCGATCAGCGCTTCGGCGGCAGCAAACGCCATGAAGATCCGGCGCAAAGGAGCGGCTTTACCGCCTCTTCCTTCTGCCCTTATTGCGGCAAAGAGGTGGACGGCGGCTTTGAATACTGCCCGAAGTGCGGCAAGAGGCTGCCCAAATA
>CALCEX010000204.1 GCA_937900325.1 uncultured Clostridia bacterium
AGAGCCAATGCTATATCGTCAGAAAGGCTGGTTATTCTGTTTACGCGCACGCCCTGAGCCGGATGCAGCTCAAAGCGGGTTATGGTTGGGCCTACGCTATAATTTATTACCTTTGCGTCTATATTGAAGCTTGCAAGAGTCTCCACCAGCTTATTTCCCTTTGCGGCAGGGGATTCGATGCCTTTGGATATCGTCGGCGCGGGCTTTTTGAGAAGAGCGATTGGCGGGCGCACATATACCGGCGGCTGTGGCGCCATTGAAGCTTCATCCTCATCATCGCCTGCCGCCGCCTTTGAGGACTCTGCCGCAGGATCCTCCTCGTATTCCGGCTTCGGTTCTATTACATTGGACAGCTCTCCAATGTCGAAATTCTGCTCCTGCCCTTCAGGCTGCATATCTATGGCAGTGATCCTGTTGACTTCTGCCGGTTTAAGCGGCTTCAGCTCGCCGTCATCCAGCCCGGAAAGTATATCAAAAGGATCGCCGTCGTCCTTACGCTTTGGCAGTTTTCCATTCTGTGGCAGGAATGAAATATCACCGTCCCAATCGTTTCTCATATCGTCTTCCCTGCGGTACACAATATGGCTATCATCATTTTTCCTGCGTGCAGACTTCTGAGGCCTGGGTATGGCGGGCTCCATTTCTTCCTCGTTTTTTTCAAGCGTCTCGGTATAAAGTTCCTTACCGTTGCCGCGGCGCTTTCGGGGTTTTGGCGGATATATTTGTTCCAGCCCATCGAAAGCATGCTCATATTCGTACCGCGCCTGCCGCTCCGCAATATCGCGGGCGTGAGCCTGCTGCACTTTTTCGGAGACAGATTCTACGCCGTTTCTTATGCCGCTGCCCACCTTCTGGCCAAAGGTTCGTATGGAAAGCCTGGTAGCTACCAGAAATACTATAAATACCGCAGCACCGAAAAAAATATACGTGCCAGCGATACCTAGAAGCTTCATTGAAGGATATGCGAGCAGCGCGCCCAGAAGTCCGCCGCCCTTACAGTACAGCTTCCCGTACATATATGCGTCGGAATAGTAAGCGGTCACCTTGTCTACCGTTATTTCGCCGCGGGCAGCGGTATGTATAATAACGATGAGACACACGACCCCGCCAACTATCAGCCACAGCGTTGAGCTGCTTGCGGGTGATTTTGACATGGCGATAGAAAGTATCCCCAGGCCGGCAAGAATAAACGGCGCCGCGTAGCCGGTAATCCCAAACAGGCCGAAGGTCAGATTTCTTACTGCCCTTCCTATAACTCCTACCATATCTGTATATATTCCAGCAGCAAGGAAAAGCGCAAGAGCGATAAAGCATACGCCTATTATCTCCCTTTCAGTCTGCTCCTGCCTTTCCAGCTCAGCCTTTTTTACTTTCCTGCTCGAATTAGCCATCGGGTATCCCTTTCTGAATTTACCTACCTATTATACACCATATATGCGCCTTTTAAAAGAAAAAACAGGGACTGCGTTTCGCAGTCCCTGTGATTTGTTCTGAAGTTTACTCCTCGTCAAACTTGAAGCCGGCGAATTTATCTGCCAAAGAGGTGGTCGCCTTCTCTACGGGGGGCAGATCATATTCGTTTTCTTCGCGGCGCTGACGGCGGCGCTCGGCGCGCTCGGCCTCGCGGGCCTCGTTAGCAGCCTTTGCGGCTTCGGCAGCTGCGGCGCGCTCAGCGGCACGCTCTGCGGCTACACGTTCACGCTCAGCCTTTTCCGCTGCCAGCTGCTCCGCTACCTCAGGGTTTTCCTCAAGGATAACATCGCGGCGGCTAAGGCTTATACGCTTTGCCTCGGGATTTACATCGAGAACCTTGCAGCGTACCACATCGCCAACATTGATCTCGTCTTCGATTTTCTCGATGCGCTTTACGCCCACCTGAGAAATGTGAATCAGACCGTCGATAGTAGGCTCAAGAGCTACGAATGCGCCGAAGGGGACTATGCGTACTACCTTGCCCTCTACGATGGAGCCTACCGGGTACTTCTCGGCGGCCATAGTCCAGGGCTTGGGCTGGAGCTGCTTATAGCCCAGGGATACGCGCTGCTTTTCAGCGTCTACATCGCGAATAAGGACTTCGACCTCCTGGCCGATGGAAAGCACATCGGAAGGATGCTTTACACGACCCCATGCTACGTCGGTAACATGTACCAGACCGTCAATACCGCCGATATCAACAAACGCACCGAAGTCGGTCAGACGACGCACAACGCCCTTTACCTTGGAGCCGACTTCCAGTTTGTTCCAAAGTTCCTTCTTGGCAGCCTCGGCCTCTTCCTTCATGACCGCCTTATGGGATGCTACGATACGCTTGCGGGACTTATCGACCTCGATGATCTTGACCTTCAGATCCTTGCCTACGAACTCGCCGATATTCTCAACATACTTGGTAGACAGCTGAGACGCGGGAATGAAAGCGCGGATACCGTTGATGGTGGCGATCAGGCCTCCTTTTACGACCTCCTTGCCAACGGCGTCAAAGGTCTTATCCTGCAGGTTCTCTTCGTCCTGCATAAGGTTGTCCCAAAGCTTCTTGCTCTCAACATTCTTACGGGAGAGGAGCACATTGCCCTCGCCATCGTTTACCTTAATGACCTCAACCTCGATCTCGTCGCCAACCTTGACAACATCTTCAGGGTTGACTTCAGTATCAGAAGAGAACTCGTTGCGTGGAATAAACCCGTCGGACTTATAGCCAATGTTTACGCATACTTCGCCGTCCACTATCTGCACGACGGAGCCCTTGATAATCTGTCCATTCCTGATGCGTACAAGTGTCTTTTCAAACACTTCCTCAAAGCTGGGCTCGGCAGCTTCAGCGGTTTCGACAACG
>CALCEX010000205.1 GCA_937900325.1 uncultured Clostridia bacterium
ATGTTACAGCCTAATAGGAGAGGCAATAATGGTTCATCAGTACAAGCTAAACGGTTACAATATAGTGCTGGATTCCTGCTCTGGTTCTATACATGTGGTAGACGATGTGGCGTATGACATAATCGCGATGTATAAGGATAACAGCCCGGAAAAAATAGTGAAGGCCGTATCCGAAAAATACGCCGGCCGCAAGGACGTAAAAGAGAAGGATATACTGGACTGCATCGAGGACATAAAGACCCTGACGGCAGCCGGAAAGCTGTTCACACCGGATACATTCTCAGAGATGGCGGGTACCTTCAAGCAGCGCTCAGGCGACGTTATAAAGGCGCTGTGCCTTCACGTTGCCCATACCTGCAACCTCAACTGCGCGTACTGCTTTGCAAGCCAGGGCAAGTACCACGGTGAGCGCGCGCTGATGAGCTATGAGGTGGGGAAGCGCGCGTTGGACTTTTTGATGGAAAATTCGGGCAGCCGCACCAATCTCGAGGTGGACTTCTTTGGCGGGGAGCCGCTTATGAACTGGGATGTGGTAAAGCGGCTTGTGAATTATGCCCGCAGTGTAGAGAAGGAACGGGGCAAGAACTTCCGCTTTACTCTCACCACCAATGGAATGCTCATCGACGACGAGGTCATAGAGTTCGCCAATAGGGAGATGAGCAATGTGGTGCTTTCATTGGACGGCCGAAAGGAGATAAATGACGCCACCCGCGTGGATTATGCGGGTAACGGCAGCTATGACCGCATAGTACCCAAGTTCCGCCGGCTCGTGGAGGCAAGGGGCGGCAAAAACTACTATATGCGCGGCACATTCACCCACGTCAATCCCGACTTTACCAACGACGTTTTTCATATGGCTGATCTGGGCTTCAGCGAGCTTAGCATGGAGCCTGTGGTATGCGCGCCGGACGATCCGGCTGCCCTGACCGCAGACGACCTTGAAATAGTAAAGGAACAGTATGAGATACTTGCAAAGGATATGCTGCGCCGCGAAAAAGAGGGCAGGCCTATAACCTTCTATCATTATATGCTGGATCTTACTGGCGGCCCCTGCATATATAAACGTATATCCGGCTGCGGCTCCGGCACGGAGTACATGGCGGTCACCCCATGGGGAGATCTGTATCCCTGCCATCAGTTTGTAGGCGAGGAAAAATTTAAGCTGGGCGATATATGGAAGGGAGTTACGAACGAAGCGGTGCGAAGCGAGTTCCGTTCCTGTAATGCATATGCCCGCAGGGAATGCGAAAACTGCTGGGCCAAGCTTTACTGCTCCG
>CALCEX010000206.1 GCA_937900325.1 uncultured Clostridia bacterium
TGTATATGCAGTCCGCTTTGTGCGTTCAGCTCTGCGATTTTCTCCTCAAGCATAGCCTTCGCTTCGCCGTCAAGCTCCCTTTGCTCATATGCCCGTACAGAATGACGCGCCCGCATGGCTTCATATATATCCATCTTTATCTGCATTCTCTTGCTCCATTCCCGTGCTTAATATAGTTTAATTTGGCCCTGTTAAAAAGCGCCGTTCAGACGGAAACCGCCCGAACAGCGCCTTGCTGTTTTTTGTCTTTTAATATGCTCTTGCGAAATACATCATCGTCTTTGCCTCGCGGTTGCAGAATACGCACTTGCAGCCGGGCTTTACGGTCGCATCCTCATCCATGGGCTTACAGCGGGTAGATGCGCCGGTAACGCATTTTATTTCTACCTCGCAATCGGGGTCGGCACACCAGGGGGCCTTTACGAAGCCCTTCTTTACGCCGTCCATAAAGTCGCCGAAGTTTTCAGCGTGAGTAGTGTGAGCCTTACGATGCTCGAGAGCCATATCATACATAGTCTGATGTATATCGCCCATGAGCTTTGCGAGGCTTTCGCCAATGCCATCAAGCGGCATGGTGAACTTCTCGAGAGTATCGCGGCGCACTATGGTCGCCACACCGTTCTCAATATCCCTGGGGCCTATCTCTACGCGGGCAGGAACGCCCTTCATTTCCCACTGGTTGAACTTCCAACCCGCGCTCTGCTCGCTGTCGTCCAGCTTTACACGCAGACCCGCGGCCTTTATCTCCTTATACAGCTCCTCCGCCTTTTCCATAACGCCGGGCTTATGCATCGCTATGGGCAGTATCACTACCTGGATAGGAGCTACCTTGGGGGGCAGCTTAAGGCCGCGGTCGTCGCCGTGAACCATTATCATGCCGCCGATCATGCGGGTAGAGGTGCCCCAGGAGGTAGTATAGCAATACTCCTGCTTGCCCTCACGGCTCAGATACTTGATATCGTAGCTCCTTGCAAAGTGATCGGACAGGTTATGGGAGGTCCCCATCTGCAGCGCCTTGCCGTCATGCATCAGCGCTTCCAAAGTATATGTGGCCTCCGCTCCCGCAAAGCGCTCGCTCTCGCTCTTGCGGCCGCGCACTACGGGGATCGCCAGCACGTTTACCATAAAATCATAGTATACGTTGAGCATACGGATGGTTTCTTCCTGCGCGTCCTCATGGGTCTCATGGGCGGTATGGCCTTCCTGCCAGAGGAATTCGGAAGTACGGAGGAAGGGGCGGGTGCTCTTCTCCCAGCGCATTACGTTGCACCACTGGTTATACAGCACGGGCAGGTCGCGATAGGACTGTATCCACTTTGAATACATGGTTCCGATTATCGTTTCGCTGGTGGGTCGGATAGCCATACGCTCCGGAAGTATCTCGCTACCTCCCTGTGTTACCCATGCGACCTCAGGCGCGAAGCCTTCGACGTGCTCCGCCTCCTTCATAAGCATGCTTTCGGGGATCAGCAGAGGGAAGTATGCATTCTGATGGCCTGTATCCTTGAAGCGCTGATCCATTTCCTTCTGCATGAGCT
>CALCEX010000207.1 GCA_937900325.1 uncultured Clostridia bacterium
GATGTAAACACCACCAGGAAGCATTATGCGGCGGTATCTCAAGATAACCGGCGCCTTGCGGCAAAGGTGGTAAAACTCAGGGACGATTAACGCTTTTTCCTTACGCCTTTGAGGCCGCGTATCTTTTGCTGCGCGTCCTCTATTTCGGCGGCACGGAGCTTCTGCTCCCATTCTGCTATGAGCTTGGGGTCTATATCCAACGGGGCAACATTACGCGGGTCAAAGGAATATTCATCATCATCGTCAAACAGATCGTCGTCAAAGGGCAGCTCCATTATCTCATCAAGGGTGGATACGCTGTCTGTCAGCTCTATCTGAAACTCCTCATATTCCTTGCCGCTGTCTATGCACTTGCAGCAGTTGTCACATATTTTGGTGGGATCCAGATCGCAGTAGTCAAGTTCTGTATCCCGTTCTTTATCGTTCTGCATAAAGCCTCCTTCGTTTTGTCCTGTGCCGAACGCCGCACAGAACGTTTGTTTGTTGCAAACATTTGTGCGCCATGTTATAATGTAGAAAAATATCGTGTAATGCATGAGAGCATTGCTTTATATCGGTATTATACCACTTTCATATGGCTTAATGGAGGAATATTATTAAAAATGAAGGAACTTACCCGCCAGCAGCAGGCAGTATATGACTTTATAAAGAGCTATATCGAAGAAAAGTCCTATCCTCCTACAATACGCGAAATAGGTGCGGCGATCGGCCTGAGCTCAACCTCTACTGTCCATGCGCACGTCAAGACGCTTATAGATAAGGGCTATCTCGCTTCCAGCCCATCGACTCAGAGAACTATCTCCTTGGCTATGCCGGAAAATAAACAGCGCCATATCATGGATGTGCCGTGCGTAGGTACGGTCGCCGCAGGTACGCCAATACTTGCCTTTGACGATGTGACTGAAAGTTTGCCCCTCCCCACCTCCCTGCTTCATGGTGCGAATAAGGGCGAGGCATTCATACTCGAGGTAAAAGGCGAGAGCATGATAGAAGCCGGCATAAATAACGGAGATATGATAGTTGTAAATAACGGACTCGGCGCGGAAAACGGCGACATAGTAGTTGCGCGTGTATGCGGCGATACCGCCACGGTAAAGCGCATATTCTATGAGAAGCCACTGATAAGGCTCCAACCGGAAAATTCCGGCATGGAGCCTATATATGCAAATTATAATGATGTTGAGGTGTTGGGCAGAGTGGTCGCCCTTATCAGGCGCTACTAAGGCATGTTTATTTATATGCTCACCTCGCCGTTTTTGATAAGATCGTCCAATGCGAGCATGACGCCTATACGCCCGTGCACATAGGTCAATCCGCCCTGCACATAGGCTGTATACGGCTCCACTATTGGCGCATCGGCACTAAGCTCGATAGATGAACCCTGCACAAAGGCGCCTGCCGCCATTATTACCTGGCTGGTATAGCCAGGCATATCCCACGGTTCCGGCTGGACAAAGCTGTCCACCGGAGCCGCTTTTTGTATGCTGCGGCAGAAG
>CALCEX010000208.1 GCA_937900325.1 uncultured Clostridia bacterium
GCTCCTTGCCTTTGAATACAACTTTGCCGTCGGCAGGATAAAGGCCCATTATGCCGTTGGCAATGCCCAGCTTGCCCTGTCCGGCCAGGCCGCCGATGCCTACGATCTCGCCCTTATGCGCCTTGAAGCTCACATCCCGAACTCTTTCGCCGGGCATATTGACGCGAAGATGCTCCACATCGAGTATGACTTCGTCGCTTACCTTCCGGCCGCTCTCATTGCGGTCGAGGACAAGTGCGCGGCCTACCATCAGCCTCGCTATTTCGGCGGCGGTGATGTCCTTGGTATCCCTGGTAGCTACCAGCTCTCCGTCGCGCAGTATGGTGACGCGGTCGGAAAGGCTGATTATCTCATCCAGACGGTGGCTTATGAATATGATACCTATGCCCTGCGCCGCCAGGCGGCGTATAGCGTCAAGGAGGTTCGCGGTCTCGGTCTCCGTAAGCACTGCCGTAGGTTCGTCGAATACGAGATAGCGTATGCCGGTCTTGTCGATCTCGCGGGCTATCTCGACGAACTGCATATGGCCTACGGGCAGGCCGTGAACCATCGTATACTCCGCAATGTCCATCCCCATGGTATCCAAAGCCTTGCGGGCGTCCGCATTCATCCTGCCCATTTCCAGTTCCTGCAAACGCTTGCCAAATATCTTTGAAAGCACAGTCGGCTTGGTGATTTCGCGGTTGAGTTTTATGTTTTCGGTTATGTCAAAACCAGGAATCAGCATAAACTCCTGATGTACCATACCGATGCCTTTTTTCATGGCATCATGGGGCGTCATTATATGTGCATCCTCGCCGTCTATCTCGATGGTGCCCTCAAAACCGCCTGTTTCATGGATGACGGGCATTCCGAAGAGGATGTTCATCAACGTGGACTTACCGGCGCCATTTTCGCCTATAAGGGCATGGATCTCGCCGGGGCGAACGTCCATATTTATCCCTTTTAGGACCTGATTGCTGCCGTAAGACTTTCCCACGTTTACAAAACGTAAAATTGATTCGGCCAAAGCTTGTAAATCCCCTTTCTTATACGGGTGTGACAATTACTTAATTATTGCCTGGGTAAGAAAAGGGGCGGCGGAGCTGAACGCTCGCAGCCGCCCCGTTTTGTTAGACGATCGTCTCAGTCAGCTTCAGGATTACAGATCGAGATAACCCAGCTGATATACAAGGTAGTTGTCGGTGACTTCGCCGGTACCAGGATCAACGAAGGGAGTGAGGGCAGCCTCGGCGCCGCAGTAGTCGCTCAGCAGGGCGCTCAACGTGTCGGCGTCGCAGTCGCCGACGAGGCCGGCCATCCACAGGAAGGCATACTCGGTGCTGGCAACGGTGTTGGCAATGGAAGCGGGAACCGCCCAGGTAGAGAAGTGACCGGTCAGCCCGGCTTTAGCCACATACTCCTTCTCGGCTTTGATAGTGGCCTCAAGGCCGCCTACCAGATCTTCAGGACTCTCTATACCGAAAGCGCTGGGGAATCCATGATAGGGGCTGGGGCAGCAGGGCTGTACAT
>CALCEX010000209.1 GCA_937900325.1 uncultured Clostridia bacterium
ACTGACCACAGCGGCGTTTTATTATTCAGGCGGCAGGGTATTCAGCGGAATAAAGGCGAAGGAGCTTAGGCCGCGTGCTGAATATCTGGCAAACATAACGGCGGAATACCTTCAGGGTCTGATTACAAAAGAAAGCTATGAGCGCTCCATAGGCCGCGGTTTTAAGGTGTGGGACGCTTCAATGTACGCATACGATGCATACGGCGATCTGTTCGCATATCCCGCAAATGAATACAGCACCGTTAATAAGGAGGCGATATACGGCCTTCTGCAAAAAGTGCTGAAGGGCGAAAGCGTATATTCGCCAAATACGGCGAACAATGCCGGTGTTTTAATAGGCGAGCCGGTGGTGAACCGCTACGGCAGCGTCATAGGCGCGGTATTTCTTGTAAAGCCGCTCAATGAGTTGAACGCTGCTATGGGAAGCCTTATATATGCCTTGGTGATAAGCATGATCGTCTCCAGCCTTATAATGATCCTGCCTGCCTATCTCGGCTCGAGAAGCATAGTGCAGCCCATACGCCAGATGAACGTGACGGCGAACGCCATGGCGGGGGGCGACTTTACCGCAAAGGCGGAGGAAGAGGGCACAGAAGAGCTGGTGCAGCTGGGCAGATCCCTCAATCATTTGTCTGCTGCTCTTTCTGCCACCATAAGCGACCTTACTCTGGAAAAAAACAGATTGCATGCCGTGATAAACGGTATGGGCGAGGGCATAATCGCAATATACGCTGATGGAAACATAATCAAGACCAATTCAGCGGCGTTGAAACTGCTTGGCGGCAATTATACCGACGACATAACGGCGCTGCCGGCATATAGGCAGGCGGCGGAGGACGCAGGCTGCGTCCTCGGCGGCAAGACTGTTTCAAAGGAGCTGAAGGTCAGGGACAGGATACTGCGCATAGTCATAACGCCGCTGACCGATGACGGCAGGGGCGAGGGAGCCGTAATACTGCTGCGCGACATCACCGAGGCGAGCCGTTTGGAGCAGACGCGTACCGAGTACGTGGCTAACGTATCTCACGAGCTGCGCACGCCCATAGCCGCTATTCGCGGGCTT
>CALCEX010000210.1 GCA_937900325.1 uncultured Clostridia bacterium
TCCCGCATATTTATCACCTCCTTGCGCCGGAGATCTCCGAAATTCAAAAATGGCATATCAGTCACCCCTCAATAGGATATGCTATGATATGCCATAATAAAGCAAAAAATCCCCCGGTATTTCTGCCGGGGGATCATTTTAACCGTTGATGTTTGTCATTCCTGTGTTGTCACGATTGCCTTGTGGTTTTTACGGGAAGGTATTACTATCCCGAACATCAAACCTTATGTGTTTTTTTGAATTAATACTTGCGCTTTCTGGCTGCTTCGGCCTTTTTCTTGCGCTTTACGCTGGGCTTTTCATAGTGTTCACGACGACGCACTTCGGCCAGGATGCCGCTGCGGGCAGTCTTGCGCTTGAACCGCTTAAGAGCACTTTCCAGGGACTCGTTTTCACCTACGCGAATTTCCATCAATTTCCCTCCCCTCTGAATGCAACATAGCACATCGTGAATTATACGAAGCATAGGAATCCAAACAAAGCTATTATACTTGAACAGGCCATTCAAGTCAACACAATAATTGTGTATTTTTGTTTAACTGCGGTACTAACCTGCCGGCCAGCCGTGCTCCCTGCCGCCGGTCATATGCAGATGAAGGTGAGGCACGCTCTGGCCGCCGTCCTTACCGGTGTTTATGACGAGACGGAAGCCCTGCTCCGCTATTCCAAGCTCCCTTGCGAGCTTAGCCGCCACATGGAACATATGCGCCACTATGTCGTCTCCCTCCGGCACCTCCAATACGCTCTGGTAGTGCTTCTTTGGCACTATGAGCACATGCACCGGCGCCTGAGGCGAAAGGTCGTTAAAGGCCGCTACCAGGTCGTCCTCATAGACGAGATTTGTCGGTATCTCCTTGTTCGCTATTTTGCAGAAGATGCAATCCTCCATGAACTTTCCTCCTTTGTTTTATGTTTTATATATGTGTATTATATCACCAATCGTCCCAGCAGACGACTCTCTGACGCTTCTTTTATCAGCACCCTTACCATCTGTCCGGCCATACCTTCGTCTGCGCCTTCAACGCCTACTCTGGCATAGGTATCGGTATAGCCGCTCATAAGCCCCTGCTCGGCCTCCTCCAAGAGCACCTCCTGCACAGTGCCGATGAAGTTTTCAAGGTATTCCCTCTCCAACTCAGCGCCTATATGTATGAGCTCTCCCGCCCGGCGGGATTTCTCCGCATTTGGTATCTGATCGGGCATGGAATAGGCCGCTGTTCCCTCACGCCTGGAATACGGGAACACATGTATGCGCGCAAATTTTATACGGCGTATGAATTCCTCCGTCTCCCGGAATTCCTGCTCGCTCTCTCCGGGAAAGCCTGCTATGACGTCGGTGGTTATGGCGCAGCCCGGCATGGCTCCCCGCAGCATCTCAACACACCTTTCGTATACGGCAGTATCATAGCGGCGATTCATGCGCTTTAATACTCCGTCGCTGCCGCTTTGCATTGAGAGATGAAACTGACGGCATATCTTAGGATTGGTGCTCAGCGCCGAAACGAACTTTTCGGTAAGCAGCTGAGGCTCCAGCGAGCCTAACCTTATGCGCTGTATCTCATCTATACCGTCCGCCTGCGCTATGGCGTCTGTCAGGTCTACCTTCCAGTCCATATCCTTGCCGTAGGACATAAGATGTATTCCGGTCATTACCACTTCCTTATAACCGTGCCCGGCCAGCAGCAGCAGGTTCTTGCGTATGTTTTCAGGCGTTCTTGAGCGCAGCGGACCTCTTGCATAGGGTATTATGCAGTATGTGCAGTATCTGTCGCAGCCCTCCTGTATCTTCAAATGCGCCCTCGTTCTGCCTTCCCTCGTAGCCACGAGCTCCTCAAACTCATGCTCTCCCATAAGAGAGCCTACTGCATTGAGCCTGCCTTCGTGTAAGTTGGCAAGAAGGTCTACTATGTTCGCCCGGTCCTTTGAGCCTATGACCAGACTGACCCCGGGCAGAGCCAGCACCTCCTCCGGAGACCTCTGGGAATAGCATCCTGCCACCACGATCTTTGCATCGGGGTTTCTGCCATGTGCCCGCGATATCATCTGACGGGACTTTTTATCTCCGGTGGCAGTGACGGTGCACGTGTTTACTATATATACGTCCGCCTCATCCTCAAAGTCCACAGTATCGTAGCCTGCGTTTTCCATAAGCTCGCGCATGGCCTGTGTATCGTATTGGTTTACCTTGCACCCAAGTGTGCAGTATGCAGCCTTCACCTGTATTCCTCTATTCTTCCAGCTCGTAAAGTATCATTGCAACGGCAGCCATGCCGGCAGTCTCTGTGCGGAGTATGCGCCGGCCAAGGGATACGGCTTTGCCGCCCTTATCTATCAGGCACTCTACCTCGCCAGTTTCAAGACCGCCCTCCGGCCCTATTATAACAGCTATATTTTCAGCCTTCATATTCGCCCTCAGGGCTTCCTTAAGGCTGGTCTTACGTTCATCCTCATAAGCGACGAGTATGAGGTCGTAGGCGGACATATCGGCGGCCTTAAATGTGGTAAGCTCGCCTATATGGGGTATTATGCCGCGGCCGGACTGCTTTGCCGCCTCGTATGATATCCTCTGATAGCGCGCCTGCTTTGCCCTGTATTCTCCCGGCTTCACCCTGACCACGCTTCTCTCCGCTGCCACGGGTATTATCCCGTTTATGCCAAGCTCAACGCACTTTTGTATGATGAACTCCATCTTACCCGCCTTGGGGAGACCCTGATAAAGCGTTATGCGCTGCTTCGGCTCGGCGGGGCACAGCTTTTCATCCAATAGCCTGAGCTCCACCCGGTCCCTGGATATGTCCTCAATCTCCGCAACGTATTCATACCCTAAGCCGTCTGAAAGCATCACCTTGTCGCCGCTCTGCATACGCAGTACCCTTGCGATATGCTTCACATCCTCGCCGGTGATGGCGGCGCTGTCCTTTGAGATATCCTCAGGCCTTACAAAAAACCTGTTCATATTTTTACCTCTTTGGACGTGCCAGTATGGCCCGCCAGTCGTCTCCGGCTTTTACCTCCAGCACCTCAAAGCCGTTCTTGTCCAGCGCCTGAAGCACCTCGTCCAGCCGCTCTGCGATTATCCCGCTCATTATGAACGCTCCGTCTTTCTTTATGAGCCTCGGCACTATGGCGGAAAGCTCGATTATGACAGAGGCTACTATGTTTGCCGCTACTACATCGTACTTCTTTTCGCAGAGCTTATCCTGCAGCGCGCCGTCAGACAGCACATCCCCCACAAGAACGGTGTAGGTATCCCTGCCTATGCCGTTCATGGCGGCGTTCTCGTAGGCGATTTTTTCAGCTATGGGATCGATATCCACGGCCACCGCTTCCCTTGCGCCAAGCAGCAGAGAAGCTATGGACAGTATGCCGCTGCCGCAGCCCATATCTATCATATCGTCTCCCGCCTTTACGGTCTTTTCAAGGAATTCGAGACACATCCGCGTGGTGTGATGGCTGCCCGTGCCGAACGCCATACCTGGATCGAGAGACAATACTATGCGGCCTGTGTCCTCCGCCTTCTCCCATGAAGGGCGCACCAGCAGCCTGTCGCCTATCTCCAGCGGCTTGTAGTATATCTTCCAGTTGTTCTCCCAGTCCTCGTCGTCCGTAATGCGCACTACGGTGCGCAGGCTGCCGAGATCAAGACCTACATCCGTATTTTTTAGCTCTGCAAAGGAATCCTCTATGGCCTTTACGGCAGCACGATTGTCGGCAACATCTGCTATGTAGGCCTTTACGCAGGGCTCATCGCCGGCGACGAGCTTATCCATGTCGGCATAGTCCCAGTACTTCGCAGTATCCCTGAGGAACTGCTCTATGCTTTCCCGGCCCTGCTCTATTATCACCTGATTTATACCAAGCATGTCAAGGCGAGCGCACACCGGGTCAAGGCCCTCCTCGGTAGTAAATATGGTAATCTCCATCCACTTCATGTGATCTTTTCCTCTTTATGCAGATAAATTCTAAAGTATAATATACCGCATTTATCACTTTTGGGCAACACAAAAGGGCGGCCATAAAGCCGCCCTAAAGCAATTCAGTCTAATTCCACTTATCTTTTACCTTATCGAATATGGTCTTTTTGCTGACCTTTGCCTCGGATACCTTATCCCCAAGGGAATCCGCCAGCTTCTTTATCATATCCTTTTGCTCTGCTGTAAGCCTCTTTGGTATGACTATATTGGCCTTTACCATGAGGTCGCCCTTCTGCGTTGTGTTGAGCCGCACTATGCCCTGCTCACGCAGCCTGAAGGTAGTGCCGGGCTGTGTGCCTTCCGGAATGTGATATTTCACCGTACCGTTGAGCGTAGGTACCTGTATGTCGCCGCCCAACGCCGCTACCGTCATAGGAACGTCCATGGTGATATACAGGTCTGAACCCTTGCGTGTAAACAGCTTGTGGTTCCTTACAGTAATGCTTATGTACAGGTCGCCCGCCGGGCCGCCGCGCAGGCCTGCCTCGCCCTCGCCGCGCATAGTAAGTATCTGGCCGTTGTCGATGCCGGCCGGAATGTTGACTACTATGCGTTTGGACTTATTGACACGCCCCTTGCCCTTGCATTCCGGACAGGGCTCCTTGATTATCTTTCCTGTACCGCCGCAGGCGTCACAGGGACGAACCGTGGAGAAGGAGCCGAACATGGTGTTCTGCTGTGAACGCACCTGGCCGCTGCCTCCGCAGACGGAGCAGGTGACCGGACTCGTGCCCTTCTTCGCGCCGGTCCCGCCGCAGACCGAGCAGTTCTCCTCACGAGGCACAAGTATTTCCTTCTTTGTTCCGAAGGCCGCTTCCTCAAAGGTTATGGTAAGGTTATAGCGCAGGTCATTGCCTGCCACAGGAGCGTTGCGCCGCGCCGACGAACTGCCGCCGAAGCCGCCAAAGCCGCCAAAGCCGCCGCCCGTAAAGGCGGAAAATATATCCTCAAAGCCGCCGAAACCGGCGCCGTTGAAGCCGCCGCCCTGTGCCTGCGTGGGATCGAAGGCGGCATGACCGAACTGGTCATACTGCGCCTTCTTCTGAGGGTCGGAAAGAACCTCATAGGCTTCGTTTATTTCCTTGAATTTTTTCTCTGCCTCAGCATCGCCTGGGTGCAGATCCGGGTGGTACTGCTTGGCAGCCTTTCTAAAGGCGCTTTTTATCTCTGCTTCGGAAGCGTCTTTATTGATTCCCAATATTTCGTAGTAATCTGCCTTTGCCACTGTTTCCCCCAACTTTCTACATCTGCCGCTTTCGCGTGAAATCTGTTATTTTCTTTTGTTTCCCCGCAAGGAGCCAAAGCGAATCCGCTTTGGCTCCCTGCTTGCAAAAACCTTATTGCTTACGCCCTAAAAAGCTTTATTTCTGGTCGTCCACTATTTCGTAGTCGGCATCTACAACGTTGTCTTCAGGGGAGGCGCTGCCGGTATTCGCACTGCCTGCGTCGCTGCCGTTAAAGCCTGCGCCGGGATTCTGCTGATTTTGCTGCTGAGTCTGCTGATAGATCTTTCCGAATACGTCATAGGATACCTCGGTCAGCTTATCGCTGGCGGCCTTGATGGCTGCGGAGTCGGTGCCTTCCATTGCCTTCTTGACGTTTGCGACCTCAGCCTCGATCTTGGCCTTATCGTCCGCGCTCAGCTTATCGCCCAGTTCCTTAAGGGTCTTTTCGGTGGAATATACCATGCTGTCAGCGTGATTGCGGGTCTCTACCTCTTCCTTGCGGGCCTTATCCTCGCTGGCGTACTGTTCTGCATCGTGTACAGCCTTGTTGATCTCATCCTCGCTCAGGTTGGTGGAGGCAGTGATGGTGACCTTCTGCTCGTTGCCGGTGCCCAGATCCTTGGCGGATACATGCACTATGCCGTTGGCATCGATATCGAAGGTAACTTCAATCTGAGGCACACCGCGGGGGGCGGGAGCAATGCCTGCCAGCTGGAAGCGGCCAAGGGTCTTATTGTACTGCGCAAACTCGCGCTCGCCCTGAAGTACATGAACCTCTACGCTGGTCTGACCGTCCGCGGCGGTGGAGAAGATCTGGCTCTTCTTGGTAGGAATGGTTGTATTGCGGTCGATC
>CALCEX010000211.1 GCA_937900325.1 uncultured Clostridia bacterium
GAGTATTATCCAGTCCTCGTTTATATAATCGAAAAGCGTGGCTTCCCCGGGGTAAAACAGGGGCAGCAGGGCCACTGAATTATCCGGCCTGCCCCCCTCCTCCAGCACCGATACCAGTTCCTCCGCCTTGCGCTTTTTAAGAAGCTTCAGCGCCCGCTCCCTTGCTTCGCCCGTTATGGGCATCTCGGTAGCAGGAGGAACGTCTATGCGTTCCACATTATCCACAGAACGCTGTGTAAGCGGATCGTATATCCTGAGCGTGTCTATCTCATTATCAAAAAACTCTATGCGCACAGGATTTTCGGCAGCGACCGGGTATACATCGACATATCCGCCCCGGAGGCATACCTGCCCCGGCGCCTCGCATACCTCGACCCGCTCATATCCCGCCATAACAAGCTCGGATACCATATCCCGTGGTTCTATGGTCTGCCCCGCGGCATAGCTGTGCAGACTGCTTCTGATTATCTCCGGGGGGACGGTGCGCTGCATCAGCGCCTGTATGCAGGTGACCACCGTCAGAGTCTTTCCCGCGGCAAGAGCGGACAGCACCGCTACCCTTCGCTCCTCTATGCTGTCGCGGGCGGCAAAGCCCTTGCCGGACAATGGTATCTCCCTGGTTGGGAAATGAACGCAGGGGACGTCATAGCAGGCTATATCGTCATGCAGCTTTGCCGCCGCCACCTCGTTCGGCGCAACCAGCAATACCGCCCTGCCTGTTGACAGCGCGGCGGCTATATGCCCCTTATGACTTTCTCCAAGGCCGAATACCCCCGCCGGGCCTTCGCCGTTTGCCATAGCGTCCCGCAGCCTTGTGTATTCCGGATGCCTGTCAAGTATTTTTATAAGCGGGTCTGTCACTTACTTCTGCTCCTCTTTATCCTGCTTTCCATCTTCATCGGCCTTTATTTCTTCCTTTGGCGGTTTGAGCTTCTTTGGACGTCTGTTGAATTTCGCCTGCGCCCCGCTGATGTCTCCCTTTACGATCATCTCGGCCGCCTCCGCCGCATCCTTTATGGCGGCGATAAGCTTTTCCCTGTCCTCGCCCTCGGGCGCTCCCAGCACGTGGGCTATCAGCCCCCTCTGCCCGTCGGCATGGCCTATTCCCACCCTTACGCGGGGAAAGTCGTCAAAGCCCAGCTGGTATATGACGCTGCGCATACCGTTGTGTGTTCCGGAGGAACCGCCTCCCCTTATGCGTATGGCGCCGAGAGGTATGTCTATATCGTCGTATATGAGCAGAAGGTGGTCATGCTCGGGCTTGTACCAGTTGCAAAGCTCCATTACGCTCCAGCCCGAAAGGTTCATATAGGTCTCCGGCTTGGCCAGCACTACCTTTTGGCCGCCTATACAGCCCTCGCCGAATACCGCCCTGAAGTTATGCCGCTTCACTTCTATATTGAACCTGTCCGCCAGCATATCCACTGTCATAAAGCCCACGTTGTGGCGGGTATTCTCATACTCCCTTCCGGGATTTCCAAGGCCCACTATTATAAACACCTTTATTCCTCCATGCACGTCAATATGCCCTCATACGCTGTCCGCATGGGGGTAAAATACCGTTTTTTTCTCTGCCTATTATAAGGCAAAGCGCCGCACGTTTTCAAGTACGGCAGATATAAAAGGCGGCACGCTTCCCGCACGCCGCCTCCATGTATTTTTCTTATCTTCCCTCAAACCTGGCTATGGCCCGCTTGAGCGCCTCGTTGAAGCACTGAAAATCATGCGCGCCCTCGAGCTTATCGAACTCATAGGGTATGCCAAGCTTATCCAGGGCGCATGCGAATAATTCGTGCTCCTTCATGAAGGCGTCGTCCCGGCCGCAGGTGAGATATATCTTCGGCAGCCTGTTTTCCGTCTTTACCTTCATCAGCATATCAAGTATTTCCGCATCGTCGGTAAGCTCCAGAGCTTCGCCGTATATGGCCTTGAAGTCCTTTATGAGCCTCGGGCCGAACCGCTCGGCATAATCCGGCAGATCGCCGCATTTCTTTATCTCCTCCATTCCCGCCTTTGCAAAGAGCGGCCCTGAAGAAAACGCGCCCACAAAGCCGTAGCTGTCCGGGTGGGTAAGCGCGCAGCGCAGCGCGCCGTAGCCGCCCATGGAGCAGCCCATTATACCCGTATCCTCGCGGGCGGCAGATATGTTAAACATATTCCGGCATATTGCAGGAAGCTCCTCGGTCACATACCTTTGATAGTCAAAGCCGTACTTCATGTTGGAATAAAAGCTTCTGTCCGCATCGGGCATCACGTAAACGGTATCGCCCTTCGCAGCATAGGCGGGAAGCATTGAATAATCCAGCCACGAGCGGTCATTTCCGCCGAGGCCGTGCAGCAGGTATACTACCTTATATCCGCCCTCCTTCAGCTTGTTGGGGGTGACGATAGTCAGGCCTGTGTCCATATCCAGAGTCTTTGAATAAACCGAGCCGCTCAGCCGCATTATTTTTTCCCTCCAAAGTGTCCAGGTCCCGGCCCGCATATGTGGGCCGGGACCATATTATGTATCATTCAATGCTGTTGTTCTGTTTTTTTATATTATTTCTCA
>CALCEX010000212.1 GCA_937900325.1 uncultured Clostridia bacterium
TTTTTGCAGTCTCGCAAATTCCAGTTCCATTTGCTTCCTCCATACCAAAGTACCCGCATCCACCATAAGATGCGGGTACTGTTTGAAGTATAGTTATTTATTCATTAACTTTAATATATCGCCCACAGTATGTACGTTTGGCAGTTCATCCTCGGGGACCTGAATTCCATACTCCTGCTCTATATCCATTATAAGCTCCACAACGTCAAGTGAATCGGCCCTGAGATCCTCCACGAGCCTTGAGTCCATGGTTATGGACTCTTCGGGGATATCCATCTGCTTGGAAAGCATTTCACGGATCTTTTCGAAATTCATATATAATACCGCCTTTCTTATTATACCAATAAGCAACTATTAGTTTAGCTGCATATTATTTTTATGTCAATCCTCTATTCAATCCGCCACTTCGGGCAGCGTCCCTATGGCGCGGCGTATGGTCTCATTGATGCCGCCGAGGGCAAAGCTCCGCGCCTGGCCCAGCGCCGCCGCAAATGCCTTGGAGTTTGAGCTGCCGTGCGCCTTTATCACGCCTCCGTCAATGCCCAAAAGGGGCGCCCCGCCGTACTCGGTATAATCCATTACCTTTTTGAAGCGCCTGAAGGCGGGCTTTGCCATTGCGGCGCCCAGCTTGCTGCGCGTATCCGCCATGAGTTCTTTTTTGAGCATACTCATTAACGTGGCGGCAAGGCCCTCTGTATATTTAAGGACGATGTTCCCCGCAAATCCGTCGCAGACTATGGCGTCAAAGCTGCCCGAGAGTATTTCTCTCGCCTCGCAGTTTCCGGCAAAATTCACCGGCGCCTGCTCAAGCAGCTTATAGGCGGCCTTGGTAAGCTCGTTTCCCTTTTCTGCCTCCACGCCGTTGTTAAGGAGGCCCACCCTGGGGTTCTCCACCTTCATTATATCGTGCATATACGCAGACGCCATTACGGCAAACTGCTGAAGGTACGAAGGCTTGCAGTCAACGTTTGCGCCGCAGTCCATTATGAGCACGCAGCCCTTTTCCGCCGGGAACACCACGCCTATGGCAGGACGCTTTACGCCTTCTATGCGCTTTATTATGAACGTGGCTCCCGCAAGCACCGCGCCGGTGCTGCCTGCCGACACCACACAGTCGGCCTTTCTGTCGCGCACAAGCTCCATGGCCTTTACGAGGGAGGAATCCTTTTTCTTGCGTATGGCAAAGGCCGGCTGCTCATCGCAGGATATTATTTCGGGTGCGTGAAGAATATCCGCCCTCGCACCGTCATACCGGTACTTTTCAAGCTCCGCCTTTATTAGTTTCTCGTCGCCGCACAGGGTGACGGACATATCGGGATACTTTTCCAGGGCGTCTATGCAGCCCTTCACTACCGCCGCCGGGGCGTTGTCGCCGCCGAAAGCATCAACAGCTATCTTCATCTGCCATCTCCTAATACAATACTACAATCAGTTGACAAGGATATTATACAATATTTTGAACTAAAACAAAAGAGGCCCTTTTACAAGAAGCCCCTTGAGTTTTAACATTTTTCAGGCGATATTAGTCCTTATCGACCGCAACTGCCTGCTTGCCGTCGTAATAGCCGCACTTTTTGCATACACGATGAGCCAGCTTGGGCTCATGGCACTGCGGACATTCCACGATACCGGGAACGGTCAACTTCCAATGGGCTCTACGCTGGTCGCGCCTTGCCTTAGACGTTTTTCTCTTAGGGACTGCCATGGTTACACCTCCTTATCGTGATACAACAGCTGCTCCAGAGCGGAGAAAGGGTTTTCCTTCACTTTCTCTCTAACACAGGAACACTGAACTGTGTTCAAATCGCACCCGCAAACCGGGCAAAGCCCCTTACAACCCTCGCTGCACTTGCTGAAAGCAGGCAAATTGAGAAATAAGTCGTCGAGGAGCATCTGGCTGACATCCAATTCCTCGCCGGTGTAGCCGTAGCATTCGCTGTCCGGCTCCGGCTCCCGGAGAAAGCGCTCGTCAAAGTCGAAGGTAAGCTCCTCTATGAAGGGCTTACCGCAAAGGGCGCATTCGGAGTCAAGCTTTGTGGTAGCAGTACCCTTGAAGCTGAAGCCCTCGCCGTCAAAGAAGTACTCGCCGTCCACCGTAAGCGGAGCAGCGAATCTAAGCTCCCTGCCCAGATATTCCTGCCTGCCGGGAATTACGTCCTCATGGCATTTGCCTATCCGGCCCGGCTGTCTGAGTTCCTGCGCAACGTTAAGCTTCATATTTTTCCTTTCAAGAGCACACCTTACATAT
>CALCEX010000213.1 GCA_937900325.1 uncultured Clostridia bacterium
TTACGGCGTCGGCAAACCCGCTTATTCCGACTTTGAGGGGGAAATGAAGGCGTTCGGCGATTTGGAATCTTATGAGCTCACCGGAACGGAAAAAGACGGAGACGGGACATATGTGATGGCGGATGTGCGAATAGCCGCTCCCGAAGGTACCATGAGAAATATAATCAAAGCGAGGATATACCTTGAAAGGGAGGGCGACCTTTATAAGGTTTGCTACAGCTCGCTGCAGGCGTTGACGGAGAACTGACCATGACGGCATTAGCTAAAAAAACCATATGTTTCCTTCTTGCGGCGGCCATATGCACAGGTGCCTTCTCGGGCTGCTCCGGCGGCAGCGCCGACGTGCCGGAGATGACGCTGAGCGATTATGTGCCGAAGCGAGAGGGCGATGAGGATGTATTTACAGCACAGCTGTATTTTGTATCTGACGATGGGCTGCACCTTTCCGTTGAAGAACGGGAGGTGCGGTGCGGCAAGGGGATGAGCCGGGCGGAGGCGGCGATAAGCGCGCTCATAGACGGCCCCATGACCACCGTGCTGAACCAGTCGGTACCCGGCGATATGCTGCTCCAGCGCGTGGAGACTTCCTATGAGGCCTGTAACGTATACCTTCTCGCGTCTTACACGCCGGATGCACGGACGTGGGCGACAGCTCAGGCTGCCATAGCCGCCACCGTGTATGCCTGCGAGAATATAGCCTCGATAAACCTTTACCTTAACGGAATGGCCCCGGCCTATTACGGGAGGGCAATGGGCGCGGTGACGCCCATAAGCAATACGCTGGATGCGTATATTGTGGAATTACAGCAGCAGTATGCCGATATAGCTCAGGGTACGGATAATGAGACGGAGGCCGGCGTGTATGAAACGCGCATCGCTACGCTGTACTTTACCGATAGCAGCAATACTCTGCTTATAGCAAAGAACACGACGCTCAATTATGACAGCTCTGAGACGAGCGTCAGAATATCGTATCAGATATTGAATAAGCTGCTTGACGGAGCGGAAGGCCTTGAGGCCGTGCTGCCCGCCGATCTGCAGCTGCATAGCCCTATCAGGCTGGTGCCTGAAAAAAGCTACAACAGCGGCGGCGCCGGTAATATTGAGGACGGAGAATCCCCCCATCCCAGCGAAACGGCGCCGGAGATAGAAAAGCCGGAGGATCAGGGCCTCACGCAGGGCGAACCTATGGTAGCCGAGATAGTGATAGACAAGCCGAAGGAAAAATACGACGAAGCCATACTGAGCGGCGCTCTCACGCTGACGCTGACAGGATATATACCCGATCTTATCGGCGTCTCGATCGCCGTGATCGACGAAGGCGGGAATACTACCGAGCTTGCTCCAAAGGGTTATTTTACCCGAGAGGATTTCTCAAGCCGCATTGGCAGAATAGTAAATATAGATTACCCTAACAGCGACGGCAGCCTGCTTTACAGGGCGCCGAGGGCGGTGTCCAGCGAGGAGTCATATGATCCCCTTGCGATACTTACGGAGCTGCTTTCCGGCTCGGCGGATCTCGGCGGGATGTGCGGAGGCTTTACGGCCGATGATATAGCCGGCGTGTATAAGACTGATAATACGATAGTCATAGACTGGAAGGCGGGCTTTGCGGATAAGCTCAGGGCATATATAAACAGCCAGGACAATACCGGGATACCGCAGGAAAACCGCGAGAGGGCGTTCGTATACAGCATAGTGAACACATTGACCGAGATAGAAGATATAGGCCGGGTATGGATGCTGGAGGACGGCAAAAAGCTGGGCGTCATGGATAAGATATACCTTGGCAACAGCCTCATGCGCAATCCCGGCATACTTGTAAGCAAATAGAAAGATTTTTTTATTGATGGAAAAGGAATTTGGATCAGGCAGGATAGTCCTCGGTATGTCAGGGGGAGTGGATTCCTCCGTGGCGGCGCTGCTGCTTAAAAAGCAGGGATACGACGTCATCGGGGTATTTATGAAGAACTGGGACGAAAAGGACGAAAACGGCGTATGCAGCGCCGCGGCGGATTATGAGGACGTTCGCAGGGTAGCGGATAGGGTAGGGATACCGTATTATACCGTAAATTTTACAAAAGAATATATGGACAGGGTGTTTTCCTACTTTCTCCGGGAGTATTCGGCGGGACGGACCCCTAACCCGGACGTACTGTGCAACTGCGAGATAAAGTTCAAGGCGTTTCTGGATTTTGCCATGGGGCTTGACGCCTCCGCCATAGCCACGGGACACTATGCCCGTGTGG
>CALCEX010000214.1 GCA_937900325.1 uncultured Clostridia bacterium
ACCGCCGCATCGTTGCCCGAAGAAAGCATAAGGCCGTACAGCAGATCCTTCAGGCTTATCCTTTCCTCATAATCGAGATAGATGCTGGAGCCCTCGATGCCGTAGGCGGAGGCGTCCGTTTCTATGATATCGTTGAGTTTGCCGTTTTCTATTGCCAGCAGCGCGGTCATGATCTTTGTTGTGCTGGCCATCGGAAGCTTTGTATGTGCGTTTTTCGCATACAATACCTTGCCTGTCCGGCTCTCGATGAGCACCGCTCCCTTAGCGGATACGTCCAGTCCGTCGGCTGATGCGCTGCCGAAGGTCAGCAGTATCACGGCAGCCATAAACAGCGCGGACAGCCTTAAAAAACCTTTCTTCATTCCTGATTGCTCTCAAAGGCGCAGGGCTTTGTTCTGGCTATGGCCTGTTCTACGGTCTCTATTATTTCGGGCAGTATCTCCACCGCCCTGTCAAATGTGGTATCGTAATCCGCAGGCATCACCTTTACGCTGCCGTTGTTCACCGACAAAAACGCCATAGGAGTTATGGTCATTCCGGCGACTGCCGCGCCGGTGAATGGATACCTCGCGCACTCCCCCATCTCCTCGCTGCTCCTTTGTATCGGAGTACGCTCCGCCTTTTGGCCGTATTCACCGCCGCCGGATATAAAGCCCATAGAAAGCCTGGACACGGGCAATATCATCGTCTCTCCTGCGGTAAGTATGGGTTTTCCGATCACGGTGTCTACATCGGCCATTTCTTTAAGCTGCTCCATGGTGGTCCTCATTATGTTTTCAACAGGGTGCATTTTGGTATTTCTCCTCCCGTTTGGTTTTGCCCCGCCGTTTTGCTTCGGCAAATATAATCTGCGCCGGGATTATTTGGGCTATCCCTTCCAAATTTATACAAAAGGCGTTACGTTCAGGGGCAGGCCGTATATCGGCGCATATATCTCCGGCGCCGGATAACATGCAGGCTGCCAGCCCGATTTCCCGTATTATCCCCGCTGTCATAACCGTCTTTGCGCCATCGCGGGCCATGCCGAATTCGCCCGTTATATACAGCCGTTTTATGGCGGCTCCCTTCAATACCGAAGGCAGTATGCCGCCTCCGCGCCTTTTTTGTTTAATGCTTATCCTTCTGCCGTTTATCCGTATATCCGCCTCAAACGGCAGCCACACCACAAGCGCGTCCGCCGTGATTCTTATTGCTCCAAGCGCACATATGTCAACCAGTGCCTCCGCAAAGCGCGGCTTTATCCTTGCCCTGGCATTTATCTCCACAGGATATACGAGCGCTGCGCAAAGCATTATAAGAACCGCGGCAAATAAAAAAAGGACTACTTTCATAGTCCTTAGTATCGTTTGATTTTTTAGAAATTATGAGGTTTTTTCCTCACTGTTATCCGCTTCCATGACAAATGCGCCGTATTCCGGCAATTCCTCGATGGAATGTATGCCAAACTGCCGCAAAAAAGCGTCCGTCGTGCCAAACATCATAGGCCGCCCAACGGAATCCCTGCGGCCCAGCTCCCGTATTAACCCCAGCTTCAATAACTGGCTCACGGAATAATCGCATCTTACCCCACGGACGGCCTCTATATCCGCCCTCGTCACAGGCTGCCTGTAAGCCACTATGGCAAGCGTCTCCAGCATGGCCTGGGTAAAGCTCTTGGTCTGGGCAGGCTGAAGCAGCTCTTCAATGTAGCCGGCATATTTTTTGTTGGATACAAGCTGCACCGTGTCGTCTGTTACGTATAGCTGTACGCCCCGTTCCTCCTCTCGATACTGCTTTTCCATGCTGTGTATTATCGCGTTCATCTCTATGCCGGTTATATCCAGCGCGCGCTGAAGCTGCACCAGCGACACCGGCTCGCCGGATACAAAGAGTATGCATTCAATTGCCGAATAGCGTTCGTCCTGCATCGTTTGCTTTTCCTTTTACTGTTCGTCCATATACTCCGCGTCCTCATCGTCCTCCCGGAGTTCCCTGGCGGTTATCGTTATCTTTTCGTAAGGTCCCGGCTGCTTTATGCTTATCTCGCCCCGCATGAGCATATCGAGCAGCGCCATGAAGGTAACTATCATCTCCATCTTTGGCGCGTCATTCTCAAACAGCTCATCAAAGGGTACGCTTGCCCTGTTTCTCAGCACGTCACGTATTTTTACAAGCTGCCGTCGTATTGTGAAACGGTCATCCGTTACCTCCTGCGAGCTTATCTCCCGCCGTTTCTCCTCCCTGCGCTTGTCCATAAGCTCAGCAAAGGCGTCAAACAGGCTCTGAACCGAGGATTCCCGAAGGATTATCTCCTGCGGCGGGAGCGCGAACTCCTTCGGCAGCTTTGCATATATGCCCCGCGCCCCTTCCAGAAGCGATCGAAGCTTCTCGCCCGCTTCCTTTGCCGCCCTGTATTCGCGCAGCCGGCGTATGAGGGCATCGGCAGGATCCTCTTCATCGGTGTTTTCTTTTGGAGGCTTCGGCAGAAGCGAACGGGATTTTATATACACCAGCGTTGCCGCC
>CALCEX010000215.1 GCA_937900325.1 uncultured Clostridia bacterium
GCGTGCTTGAATGGGGTTCAAGAGGCCGGAAGTTCAAATCTTCTCACCCAGACCAAAAAAACAGCCTATAATGAGTATGGGCTGTTTTTTTATGTTATGCCTGTTTGTTATGTTCTGTTACAGCATTATGCATATCAGACCATTGCAGCCCTCGTTTACCATGCGTTCGATGGTACTTTGCAGCTTTTGCTGTACGTTTTCCGGCATTCTGCTCACCTTTGACGCCATGCCCTCCTTAGCCATTTCATAGAGGGACTTCCCGAATATATCCATATCCCATATCTTGCCCGGATCCTTTTCAAAGGTACTGGTCAGGTAATCCGCAAATTCCTCGCTCTGTTCCTCGGTACCCACCAGCGGCGATACTTCGGACTCTATATTTATCTTTATGAGGTGCAGCCCGGAGGCATGGGCGCGAAGCTTTACGCCGAACCTGCCGCCCCGCTGAACTATCTCCGGCTCGTCAAGCTCCATATCCTCTATGTTCGGAGGAACGGTACCATATCCCGTGGCTGCTGCCTGTTCAAGGGCAGAGCGTATTCTGTCGTATTCCTTCTTGGCTATTATAAACTCCTTCAGGGAAGCTATAAGATGGGCGTCATCCCGTATTTCATAGCCGCATTCTTCGCTTATTACGGAATAGAACATCCCGTCATCAGGAGCTAAGCCGACCGTTATCTCTCCGCTGGCAAGGTCAAGGCCGGAAAGCATCGGGGATGAATAACCCTCTATCCCGCTTAAAGTCTCAAGAAGGACGTTGCTGTCTCCCATTCGTTCCATGCTTTCGGCGGCATTTAAAAGAGGCTCCGTCACCTTCCTTGAAAGCCAGTGATCCGGCCCCAGAGCATTTACCCACGAAGGTATTGCTACGTTTACCGAGCGTATCGGGAATGCCATGAGCATCGAGCTTAAAAGCTCCTCAAATTGAGCCTGCTCCATTGTCATTGCATTTGCCGGCATGGCGATAACGCCGTATTTTTCAGAGAGAGCAGCTGCAAGCTCTGTGGCCTCTGCACCGCAGGGATCGGTGCTGTTGACGACCACAATAAAGGGGCGGCCGGTATTTTTCAGCTCGGCTATAACACGCTCCTCCGCGTCAACATAAGCCGGGCGCTTAATGTCGGTTATGCTTCCGTCGGTCGTCACCATTATGCCTATGGTAGAATGCTCGGTGATGACTTTATTGGTACCGATTTCCGCCGCGTCTTCGAAGGGTATGTCGTAGTCGAACCATGGTGTGCGTACCATTCTGGGGGCGTTGTTTTCAATATGTCCTGCCGCACCTTCTACCATGTACCCAACGCAGTCAGCCATGCGTATTTTTACCTGCGTATTATCTAT
>CALCEX010000216.1 GCA_937900325.1 uncultured Clostridia bacterium
CGAAGGATTTTGGATTGTTCTGCTTCGTGTTTGCCATGACAGGCGTGGAATCCAGCCCGATGAAGGATGCATCCACCACGCTCAGTTCATACATCTGCCGCACCAGGCCGGCCATGATCGCTTTCAACTCACCGTTGTTCAGCTGCCGCAGGCAGCGGTCATACCTCCAATAGGACGGCAGCGGCTCCATGATATTGAAACCGCAGTAGTGGATAATGAGGCGATTGTTGTCCAGATAATCCATCAGATCTGTGATTTGTGAGAACCCCTCGCATTTCATAACGATAAAAGCTCAGGCCATGGCTTCTTTGGGGAAGCCCCGCCGCCCGGTCGCCGCTCCGGGCAACGTGAAGTCCAGGCTGCTGAAAAGCTTGTCGTAGAACTCGGCGGCGCTTTGGGATGTAAACAGTGTCACATCCTGGGTGATTTCCTGTCGGTAGATAGCGGTCAGCTCCTTTCCGGCTGGTTTTCTCCCAAGTCAATTTTACCAAAAAGGGGCTCTGCTTTCTATATCATTGGAGTGATTTTCGGTTTCAGCCATGGCCGGGAACCATTGCAGTTACTCGATTTTTTGAGTTTTGCTCATGGCTGCTGACACACTCATCAGGAGGTGAAACATGTCCACTATTACATATAAATGCCCGAATTGCGACGCGGACCTCACCTATCGCCCCGCTACGGGCGACTTCGGCTGCGAATACTGCGGCAGCAGCTACACGGAGGAGCAGCTCAATGAGCTTATCAAAAACCGGAAGATAATAGACGAGCAGAAGGAGAGCGCCGCCTTTGACGAGCACGCGGTGGTATACACCTGCCCAAGCTGCGGCGCGGAGGTGATAACCGACGACACGACGGCGGCCACCTTCTGCTTTTACTGCCATAATCCGGTAATATTAAAGGGACGGCTTTCCGGCGGCATGGCCCCGGATAAGGTGATACCCTTCTCCATACCGAAGGAAAAGGTAAAGGAGCGGCTCATAAGCTGGTGCAGGTCGAAAAAGTATATAGACGACGGCTTCTTCGGCGAGATGCAGCTCGAAAAGCTCACCGGCGTATACTTTCCCTTCTGGCTGGTGGACAGCGACGTAAAGGCAACCATGACCGCCAGGGCCAGCTCGCTCAGGGTATGGGTGGTAGGAGATATAGAATATACCGAGACCAGCGTTTACGCCCTGACAAGGAGCGGAGACGTGAAGCTTCGGGAGATGACCCTGAAGGCGCTGGACCGGGAGGACGCGGAGCTTTTGAACGGCATATACCCATACGACCTCTCGGGCCTGAAGGACTTCAGCATGAGCTTCCTTTCGGGCTTTATGGCGGAGAAGCGCAACGTTGAAAGGGCCTCCGCCGCGCCCCAGGCAAACGAGATAATACGCTCCGCCGCGGAGAACCGGCTTGAGGGCACGCTTTCGGGCTACGGCGCCGTATCCGGGAAGAACATGGCGGTGGACGAGGTAAAGTCCGACTGGAAATACGCCCTTATGCCCGCATGGATGATGACATACCGCTATAAGGGCGAGCTTTACTACTTCGCCATGAACGGCCAGACCGGCAAGATCGCCGGGAGGGTGCCGGTGAGCAGGAAAAAGACCAACAGGCTGATGTGGACGATCGCCGCCGCCTGCCTTGCGATAGGCGCGCTTATAGGAGGGCTCGTATGAGAAAGCTGCTTACTGCGATAATTATAGCCGTGCTGTGCCTTGTGCTTTGCTCCGCGGCGTTAGCCGAAGGGGAGGGTATAATATCCGCCGATGAGTTCAGCGGCGCGGCGCAGCCCACCGCCGCGCCCCATGAGGAAGCAGCCGCGGCTGCGCCGGATGCGGCCGGAGCGAGGCAAAGGGTATTCGACCTTGCGGAGCTTTTGACGGAGGACGAGGAGGCGGCGCTGCAAAGCCGCATAAACGAGCTTGTGGCCAAGGACGGCCAGGATATGGGCATAGTCACGGTAGACGACGAAAGCGTGGCGAGCACGCAGGAATTTGCGGACGGGTTCTATGAGGACAGCGGCATGGGGATAGGCGAAAACCGCACCGGCGTGCTGTTCTGCCTGGATATGTACAACCGGGAGGCGTATATCTCCACCGCGGGGGACATGATAGACATAATAGACGACCAGCGGCTCGAGGAGATACTGGACGCCCAGATGGAATACCTTGCGGAGGGGGATTACATGGGGGCCTTTTCCGCAGCGCTGGATCAAACCAATGAGTTTATAGAAATGGGCGTTGCGGATAACCACACCGCCATAGACGCGGAGACGGGCGAGGAGCTGGAACCCTCGGAATACGGCAGCACATATACCCCCAAAAAGCCGAAAACCCCGGCGGAGAGGGCGGCGGGCGCGGCTGCGCTGGGCGGCATTGGCGGCCTTACGGGCCTTTTTGCGGGGCTTATAGCCAAGGGCTCCATAAGGCGGAGCTACGCTAAAAAATACCTTCCCTCTAAATATGACTGGCGGACAAACTCAAAGCTCGACCTTCGGGTAAACGATTCAAAGCTCGTAAATAAGTTTGTCACTACGAGGGTGATACCCCGCAATAACAACACCCCCCGCTCCGGAGGGGGCGGCAGCGTAAGCAGCGTGCATATGTCCTCGGGCGGCATGCGTCACGGCGGGGGCGGGAGAAGCTTTTAAGGGCTTCGCTAAAACCGCATCCGGGGGGGTGGGAATACTGTTCTTTATACCGAGATCCTGAACTTGATATCGATTGAGGCTCAATCGATCGAAACTCAATCAGAATTGATTGACGTTGTTGTTGACGCAAGCAACTGGAATAATGGCGATGGGTATATCGCGGCTTTCCCGCGGGAGAGGATAGAGCAAAAATCGAATGCCGATACTATGGTAAATACAATAGAGCATGAGTTCGTACTTGTTAGGAACGGAGATGAAATGCGGATTATACGACATCGGATATATTGTATTTCATTCGCAGCCACTCAAAATTTGCTGATCAAGCATTGCCGGGATATCGATGATATGGACGAAATAAAAAAGCTCCTCGCGGAGCTATAAAAATAATTACGGTATCTATGGGGGCGGCCTGCTGTACGCAGCGCCTCAAAAAACGGAGAACCGCGCAGGGAGGACGCCCGCTGAATAAGACGGGAAGGGAACCGCAGGAGCTTATAGATCCACCCTTTCGTAGGCGGCGGCAGACATACGGAAGCTCAGCAGCATACCAATGATATAGACCGCGATACTCGCCGCCAGAGCCGGGATCAGCCGCGGCTGCGCGGCCGCGTCCATGTCGTCCAGCCAGCTCAGCGCCGGGATGTGGGGCAGAATCTCCAGCGCCAGCATGAGCAGCGCCATGGGAACGGCGGCCTTGAAAAAGGCCACGCCCACCTTATAGCCGTTTTTGTAGAAGGAGGGCAGGAATACGATGTTGAACAGCGCATACAGCAGGAAGCCCGCCGCCAACAGCGCCAGATTGGGATCGAGCCCCACCAGATTGTCCTTGCCCGGCTGCAAACGCGCCGAAAGCAGGCAGCAGAGCGCCAGCACCGCCAGCGACAGCAGCTCGGTCAGCGCCGTGAACAGGCAGCCGGCCCTGACCGCGTCCCTCTTTGGAACGGGCAGCAGCGCCGTGTAGTACAGATCCTTCTGCTCCCGCGCGTTAAGGAAGCTGAAGAAAAGCCCCAGCGTGACATAGAAGAAAATGACGGTATAGGGGTAATTGGGTATTATGACCATAATACCGGACAGGCAGAATACTATCGTCATGGGATGGCATACCAGCCGCAGCTGCTTATATAATAGCGCCTTCATCCAGCGGCCTCCTTTCCACGTGTACGATTATATCCTCCAGCGTAGCGCCCACGCCCTTGTAATGGGCGCGGAAATCGCCCAGCGAACCGGTGTATTGCAGCTCGCCATCCTTGATAAAGGCGATATGGGTGGCGCATTTTTCCAGGTCGGAGGTGATGTGTGTCGAGAACAGCACGCTGCGATCGCCGTCCGCCGCCAGGCGGCGCAGCAGTTCCGTCAGCTCGTCCCGGCTCACCGGGTCAAGGCCGCTGGTCGGCTCATCCAGGATCAGCAGCCGGGCGTTGTGGCTCAGGGCTATGGCGATCATGTATTTGACCTTCATGCCGCTGGATAGCTGATCCACCCGCTTTTCCTCGTCAATGGCAAACAGGCGCAGGTAATGGCGGTATTTGTCCTCGTCCCAGTTGTCGTAGAACCGCCGGGTAACGTCGGTAATGACCCTTATCTTCTTTTTCGGGTAGAAATCGACGCCGCCCAGCACCACGCCCAGCTCCCGCCGGATGGCGCGCTCGTTGGCGGCGTAGTCCATGCCGAACACCTTTACCTTTCCCGCGTCCGGATGCACCATGCCCAGAATGGACTTCAGCGTGGTGGATTTGCCTGCGCCGTTGCGCCCGATGAAGCCCATCACCGCCCCCTCCGGCACGGCGAAGGAAACGCCGTTCAGGGTAAACGCCGGGTAGCGCTTGGTAAGCCCCTTTACCTCCAGTATGTTCATTCGCCGTCCTCCCCGCCGCCGCTGGGCAGGCTGTTGAATATGGTTTTCATCAGCGGGTTAAGCCTGTCCGCGGTTTGCAGCGCTATTCCCTTTTTCTTATCCGCCATCAGCACCAGCGCGTCCCCCGGCTGGAGGCCGAACATATCCCGCGCCTCCTTTGGAATGACGATCTGCCCCTTGGGGCCGATCCTCACGCTGCTCATAAAATACCGCTCGTCCTTATCCATACGATCGCTCCTGTTGGTTGGAATGGTATAACTTTTCTTACTTTACGGAATTATAGCACGCTCGCCTACTGATGTCAAGAACGAAAAAAAGACGCGGCGGCGCTCATACCAAAGCGGCCCGCATACTCCGGCGCTTACCTTTTCAAAAAGGAGAACAGTCCCTTCTTCTCATATGGGGCGGCGCTTATCTCTCCCGCAGTGTAGCCGGTTGCGTCAATGGCGGCGCGGAGGGCCTTTTCATCCAGCGGCGCCTTGGAAATAATGACCGTTTCGCCCCTCGAATGAGACGAGCTGACCTTTTCAACAGGGAATTTTTCCCGGATCGCATCGTTGACGTGCGCCTCGCACATTGAGCAGGCCATGCCGGAGACCTTTATCGTTGTTTTTATCATTGTGATACCTCCTTATTGTATGTCAGGCGTTGGTTAGCCGCAGCTAACCAACGCCTGAATTCATTATACCCCCATATTGGGCCGTGTCAAGGCCCCGCGAGGCTTATGAGGTGCAAAGCCTCAGGTTATCAGCTCCACGAAGGAGCGGAACTCCTTTCTGTCGAGGGCTTCCGGGCGGTAGGCGACGCATATGTCCATATATTCCCTTGGGTCAAGGGAAAGCGGAAGGATATCCTTATAGTTGCTTACCAGCTCCCTGGGCAGGAACATTCCGCACTCGGGAGAGCGGCGGACAAACTCGATCATGGCGTAAGGCCTGTTTGCCTGAAATACGATGTTCGGCCTGCAATTGTTTTTGCGGTACAGGGTAGAGACCTTTTTGAAGTTGTAGGAGTCGTTTTCCAGCGAGGCTATGGGCATTCGATCTATCTGGCTGAAGCTGATGCCGGGCTGAAGGGAAAGGGGATTTTCCCGGCTCACGCAGAAGCACAGCTCCAACGATGCAACATAATCATAAGCCAGGCCCTCTACCTTGTCGCCATCGTTAAGACAGAGGGTGCAGTCTATGAGCTCGTTTTTCACCATTTTCAGCAGCTTCATATAGGCTTCTTCTATAACGTTGAGGCGTATGCGGCTGCTGCCATGCACCTTGTCCACAATATCGGGCAGCACGCATATTCCCGTTACCGGCGGCACGCCTATGCGTATCTCCGGGTTGGCGTGGTTTTCCTGCCGCTGCAGGTTTACTATGGTGGAATCCAGCGAGTCGAGCACGCTGCATATGGTCTTATACAGCTTCATGCCGGCCTCGGTGATGATTATCTTTGTGTTTTTACGGTATATGAGGGTGAGGTTCAGCTCGTCCTCAAGGTTTTTTATTCCCACGGAAACCGAAGGCTGGGAAACGCACAGCTTATCTGCGGCCTTGGAAATGCTTTCGTACCGACACACCGCTCTAAAATATCTGAGCTGATTGAGAGTCATGGGATCACCGCCTAAAGCTAAGGGATATTCAGATGTATATGCCTCTTAATATGTTTCTTAATATATTAAGCGATTACGCAGGCTCTGTAAAGAGCCAAATACCGGCATGAAACAAGCGGGAGCCCCACTCTGCCGCCGCCATAGGCGGAGCCTATAAGCCATAGGAAAAATATAGTGGCAAAAATGTGACAAAGCCGTTAAATTAAAAATAAGTCATACGTTTTACACCCGTTTTACACCTGAAAGACACATCAATGAAAAAAATCAGAAGGAGAGGTAACACAGGTATGGAAAACATCCAGAGTATAATGAACAGCCCGGCGCTGTGGATAGTATCAGGGGCAATGGTCCTTGTGATACTCATTCAGGCAGCGTGGTTCTTTAAGGCGGCGCTGAAGGAGGCAAAAAGGCTTGAGATACCGTCCACGGACATAAAGAACGGTATGCGCTCCGCCATGATAACGGCAGTGGGCCCCTCCCTTGCCCTGGTAATAGTCCTCATATCCATAATCACCATAGTCGGCGCGCCCACCACCTGGATGAGGCTCAACGACATAGGCGCAGGACGCACGGAGATATCCGTCATAACCCTGGCCTGCGAGCTTATCGGCGTCACCCCCAACGGCGAGGGCTTCGGCGTGGACGCATTCTCCATATCCCTCTGGGCGATGGCCCTCAACAACTTCGGCTGGCTGCTGGTGGCATTGCTGTTTACCGGAAAGATGAGCTCCGTGGTCGTCAAGCTGAACAGCAAGTATGACCCCAAGTGGGTAAAGACCCTGATGAACGGCACCACCTTCGGTATCTTCGGCTATCTGTTCATAAACAGCATCTGGAAAAAGACCATAAACCCCTACTTCAT
This sequence comes from uncultured Clostridia bacterium, assembly GCA_937900325.1. Lineage (GTDB taxonomy): Bacteria > Bacillota > Clostridia > Christensenellales > CAG-138 > SFEL01. The sequence continues at coordinate 6,956 of CALCEX010000216.1, forward strand.
AGTGGCGGCCGCCATATCCGCCGTATCCATGGTGCTCATCAACAAGTTCTTTGCGAAGAACAAGCGAATGCAGGAGCTTTCCATCGGCCTTGCCCTGCTGATAGGAATGTTTGCCACCACCGGCATACAGTATCTTATCGGCCAGTAATGACAGCGAACAGTCCATCATAGGAGGTATATAACATGGATTTCACTAAAAAATCGGTAAGAATAGGTACCATTACCACCATTCTCGCTATCGTGGCAAACTTTCTGCCCGCCATATATGTATCCATAGCGTACGACGCCATGCCGGAGCTCTCCGTGCTGCTTGCCCTGTGGGGAATACTGGCCGCCACCTATTTCTTCAGCTGGGTGGTGCAGCCCATATCCTTCTTCCCCGCCCTGGGCACTGCGGGAACCTATATGTCCTTCGTTGCCGGCAGCATAGGCGATATCCGCATCCCAGCAATAACCATGGCCCAGAAGGCCTCCGGCACCGAAGCGGCCACCCCTAAGGGCGACGTTATGGCGGTAATCGGCGTCGCGGCGTCGGTAGTGGTCTCCTTCCTGATAGTTACCCTGTTCACCTTCATTGGCCAGGCGATCATACCCCTTTTCCCCAAGTTTGTGAACGACAGCTTTACCTATATGCTGCCCGCCCTGTTTGCAGCCGTTTATACCAACATGGCGCAGAAGGACAAGCTCTCCGGCGGGAGCATCATCATTCTGGTCATTGCCTGCTTCGGCATAGCCAAGCTTGCGGGCATACCCTCCGGCATAATCCCCCTGCTCTGCGTCGTAGCGGGCGGCCTGGGCGCCCACGCCATATATAAGAAGAAAGCCGCCGCCCAAAGCAAGTAACAGACGGCTCGCCCGGAAACATTTCCGAATATATTAACAAGAAAAGGAGAAATACAACATGAACAGCATACATGAAGCAAGGCTTGAACAGCTCCGCAAGGCCATGCGCGAGCAGGATGTGGACTGCGTAGCAATATGCAACTCCCCCAATCTCTTCTACATGACAGGATACGCTCCCAAAAAGGACGAGCGCTTCCAGGTGGTCTTTATCCCCCAGAACGGCGCGCCGGTGCTGGCTGTGCCCAAGATGTATCATGTGAACTCCAGCAAGGAGTGCGACGTTGAGGATCAGCGCACCTGGGTAGACGGCGACGACATGAACGGCTATGTAAAGGGCCTGCTCAACTCCATAGGCGTTACCGGCGGCCGTGTGGCAATAGACGACACCTTCGAGTTCCGTACCTTCAACCTTATACGCAACGCCATACCCAACGCGGAGTTCGTGCCCGGCAGCAATCTTTTTACCATACTGCGCATGCGCAAGAGCCCGGACGAGATAGAGCTTATGAAGAAATCCGGCGAGCTGAGCGACCAGGCCGTCAAGATGGTCATAGACGAGATAGCCTCCGGCTCCGGCAAGAGCGAGGCGGAGCTCAAGACCTGGATAGAGTACTGGTACCAGATGCAGGGAATGCTGGACGGCTTCTCCAACCTGATAGCCTTCGGCGTACACACCGGCTCCCCCCATCATGTAAGCGGCAGCGCCGTGGCCAAACCCGGAGACGCCATATATCTTGACCTGGGCGGCGCTTACAAGCACTATTGGTCCGACATTACCCGTTCTCTCCATTTCGGCAAGCCCTCGGACGAATATGTGGAGATATACAACCGTGTCCGGGAAGCGCAGCACATCGCCTTCGAGACCATCAAGCCCGGCGTGCGCGCCTGCGATGTTCACATGGCTGCCTGGAACTACCTTGCAAAATATGACCTGGCCCAGTATTTTCCCCACAGAACAGGCCACGGCATGGGCATGGACGGCCATGAGCTGCCCAACCTCTCCAAGGACAACCCTCTCATCCTGGAGCCCGGCATGACCTTCTCCTGCGAGCCCGGCGTATACAACGGCCGCTTCGGCGTGCGCATTGAGGACACGGTATGCGTAACCGAGACCGGCGCAATGTCCTTCAACCATTTCACCAAGGATCTGATCGTTCTTTAAGCCGTTCTGTAAGCCGGTACCCCCCCCCTTGCAGATATGAAAAAAGGCCCGGCAATGCCGGGCCTTTTGCGCTTTTTACATTTTCTTGAGGTTGGCCATATTGGCGCGGATGCCGTCGCAGCAGGCGTGGAACTCGGCAAGCTCCTCCTTCGTAAGGGGCAGCTCTATTACCTGCTCGACGCCGTCCTTGCCTATTATGCAGGGAACGCCCGCAAACAGGCCGCTTTCGCCGTATTCGCCGCAGAGGGGCGCGCTGGCGGGCATGACCGTTTTTTCATCCTGAAGCACCGCGCGGGCCATCCGCGCAGCGGTGGTGGCGATGCCGTATTCCGTGCAGGCCTTGCCCGCAAAGGTGACCCAGGCGCCGCCAATAGATTCCTTCTGCATCGCCTCCCTGTCAAAGCGGAAGCGTTCATCCGTCTTTGCCATAGTGTCAAGGGGCACGCCCCTGAAGCTTACGCAGGACCAGGGCGCGAACTGCCGGTTGCCGTGCTCGCCGAGCATATAGCAGATTATGGAGCTGTGGTCTATTCCGGTCTGGCGGGAGAGGGCGCTGATGAGCCGGGAGGTATCCAGCGCGCTGCCTGTGCCGAAAACGCGCCCCCGGGGCAGGCCGAGAAGGGAGGCCACCTCATAGGTAAGCACGTCGCAGGGGTTGGTAACGTTGATGAGAACGCCGTCAAAGCCGCTGCTCTTCAGGCTTTCGGTATAGTTGTATGCCGCCGGTGCGGTATAGTTTATTTCGGTGTTCCTGTCGTGGGTGCCCTGAAGCAGGCCTATCTTGCCTATGCTGTTGATTATCACGTCACATTGGCCGAGGTCGGAGATATTGCCGCTGCGTATGCGAACGCGGCGGGGCATATACGCCACGGCGTCGTCAAGATCCTGCAATTCGCTTTCCACCTTCTGCTGCACTGCGTCCACGAGTATGATCTCGTCCGCAATGCCCTGCACCGCGAGCGCATATGCGGTATGTGCGCCGACATGGCCTACTCCGGCGATGCCCACAGTCTTTTTCTTATACATAAACATCATCCTTTCGGTTAAAAAATAAACGATTTTTAAAAATTGCATACAGTTTATCATAAGAAATTAGATATTGCAACAGAAAATATGCGCCGGACGGCAAAAAAAAGCCGCGATGAACGCGGCTTTTGGCTTAAAGGTATTGAGCGTTACAGCCTGTGCACATACAGCGCGCGCATGGCGTTGAGTACGGCGAGCACCATTACGCCCACATCCGCGAAGATGGCGGCCCACATATTGGCTATGCCCAGGGCGCCGAGTATCAGGCAGAGCGCCTTTATTGCAAGGGCAAACACTATGTTCTGCCATACTATGCCGATGCACTTTCTGGATATCTTTATGGCCTTGGCTATCTTCATGGGGTCGTCGTCCATGAGCACCACGTCGGCGGCCTCTATTGCGGCGTCGGAGCCCATCGCGCCCATGGCTATGCCTATATCCGCACGGGAGAGCACCGGCGCGTCGTTTATTCCGTCGCCCACAAAGGCCAGCTTTTCCCTGCCGCCGGTCTCCTTTAGCAGCTTTTCCACCTCCGCCACCTTATCCGCGGGCAGCAGGTCGCTATGGTACTGGTCTATGCCCAGCTTCTTTGCCATCTGCTCCGCAACGCGGCCTATATCTCCCGTGAGCATGACGGTCTTTTTCACGCCTATCCTCCTGAGCTCGGCTATGGCCGCCTTTGAGGTGGGCTTTTCAACGTCGGATATCACAACGTGGCCCGCGTATTTTCCGTCTATGGCGATGTGTATTATGGTGCCGGGGCTGTGGCATTCCAGGTATTCTATGCCCAGGCGGTCCATCAGCCTGCCGTTGCCCGCGGCTACCTCCGCCCCGTCCACGCGGGCTATGACGCCGTTGCCGCTTATCTCCTGTATGTCGGTTACCCGGTCGCGGTCTATCTCCCTGCCGTATGCCCTTTGCAGGCTCTTGCTTATGGGGTGTGAGGAGGCGCACTCCGCAAGGGCGGCAAGCTCGATAAGCTTTTCCTCGGGAATGATGCTGTGGTGTATCTCGCTCACCTCGAACACGCCCCGGGTAAGGGTGCCGGTCTTGTCGAATACCACTATGCCGGTCCGGGACAGCGCCTCAAGGTAATTGGAGCCCTTTATCAGCACGCCCTCCCTGCTTGCGCCGCCAAGCCCGGCGAAGAAGCTCAGCGGAATGCTTATGACCAGCGCGCAGGGGCAGCTTATTACGAGGAAGGTCAGCGCGCGGTATATCCATACCTCCCAGAGAGCCGGAGCGCCCATTATAAGGCTTATGACGGGGGGCAGCACGGCCAGGGCCAGCGCGCTGAAGCATACGGCGGGGGTATACACCCGGGCGAATTTCGATATGAAGTTTTCGGAGCGGGACTTATGGGAGCTGGAGTTCTCCATGAGCTCCAGTATCCTGGATACGGTGGATTCGCCGAAGGGCTTTGTGGTGCGCACCTTCAGCACCCCCGTAAGGTTGATGCAGCCGCTTATTATTTCGTCCCCCTGCTCAACATCCCGGGGCTGGCTTTCGCCGGTGAGGGCGGCGGTATCGAGAGAGGAGGTTCCCTCTATGACCTCGCCGTCTATGGGCACCTTTTCGCCGGGCTGAACGACTATGACGCTGCCGGTGGGGACCTGCTCCGGGTCCACCTGCTCAAGAGAGCCGTCCTTTTCCATATTGGCATAGTCGGGGCGTATATCCATAAGCGCGGAGATGTTCCTGCGGCTCTTGCCCACGGCGTAGCTCTGGAACAGCTCGCCTATCTGGTAAAACAGCATTACGGACACCGCCTCGGCGAAGTCGTAGGTCTTTTCGTATACCGCCAGCGCTATCGCGCCTACGGTGGCCACCGCCATGAGGAAGTTTTCATCGAATACCTGGCGGTTTATGATGCCGCGGAGGGCCTTATGCAGTATATCGTAGCCTATGGTGATATAGCTCGCGGCGTAAAGTGCGGTTTCCGCCCAGCCGCCGGTCCTGAGCAGCTTCGCCGCCGCGAGCAGCAGGGCCGCCACGACTATGCGGACGAGCATTTTTTTCTGTTTTTTATTCATATGCCGCTCCCTTCAATATGGGTATTACAGATATATTTCGCAGTCCTCTTCCACCTTTTTGCAGTTACGCAGGACCTCCTTCATGACCGCCTTTTCATCGCTGCCCTCCGCGAATTCCACTATCATCTTCTGGGTCATGAAGTTCACGATCGCGCTCTTTACGCCCTCGGTCCTGCCGGCGGCCTCCTCCATAAGGTTTGCGCAGTTGGCGCAGTCTACCTCTATGCCGTATGTCTTTTTCATGGCGCCTGGTCTCCTTTCAAAAATCAGCTATCTGTAAACAATTAAGTAATTGTTTAATCGTTATGATAGAAGTATAATATCATAAAGGCTTAAAGTCAACACAGCCGCCGCCCTGTCTTCTTTTTGGGCGAAAAGTCCTTCCAAACGGAGCAGGCGGCGGGGAAAAAGGAGAGATGCTATGCCGCAGCTTCCGCATCGTCATCGCCACGGCGACAGGACGGAGCACCTTGAGGCCTGCCTGCAAAGGGTGGGAAATTTCCAGACGGTATCCGAGCTTTTCCGTCAGCTTTCGGACAGCAGCAGGATACGCATATTCTGGCTTTTGTGCCACTGCGAGGAGTGCGTGCTCAACATTTCCGCGCTTATGGATATGTCCAGCCCGGCGGTATCCCACCACCTGAAGCAGCTCAAGACCAGCGGCCTGATAGTCAGCCGCAGAGAGGGCAAGGAGGTCTGCTACCGGGCGGCGGATACGGAGCAGGCGCGGCTGCTGCACATCATGATAGAGCGTACCATGGAGATAGCCTGCCCGGCGGAGGATGCGGCGGAGGCGGCGGCGGTGCCGCAGCTGCCCGACCCGGACGCGGGGACCGGAGAGAGCCGCGGAGGCTATCCCCTTGAGCAGATAGAGACCATACGCAGGCTGCACGATACGCTCACGGAGGATCTTTCCAGCAGGATAACCATAGAGGAGCTTTCCAGGCGGTTTCTCATGAACCCATCCACCATGAAGGAGCTTTTCAGGGAGGTATACGGAAGCTCCATAGCCGCCCATATAAACGAGCACCGCATGGAGAGGGCGGCGGAGCTGCTGAAGGATACCGACCGGAGCATGGCGGAAATAGCTAACGAGGTAGGCTACGAAAGCCAGAGCAAATTCACGGCCCAGTTCAAAAAGGCATACGGCATGCCGCCGACGGAATACCGTCGGCGCATCAGGGAATAAAAAAGAAGCGGCGTTGAGCCGCTTCCAGCTTAGATCAGGTTATTTTCCTATATATTCGCAGCCCATGTATTTTACCAGCACATCCGGCACCTTTACCGTGCCGTCGGGCTGCTGGTAGTTCTCAAGTATTGCGGCGACGGTGCGGCCTACCGCTACGCCGGAGCCGTTAAGGGTGTGCAGCAGCTCCGGCTTTGCGCCCTTCTCCCGGCGGAAGCGTATCTGGGCGCGGCGCGCCTGGAAATCCTCAAAGTTGGAGCAGGAGCTTATCTCGACGTACCTGCCGTAGCTGGGCATCCATACCTCTATGTCGTAGGTCTTGGCGCTGGAAAAGCCCAGATCGCCCGTGGAGAGCACCACAACATGATAGGGCAGGCCGAGACCCTGAAGCACCTTCTCGGCGTCGCGGGTGAGGGACTCCAGCTCGTTATAGCTGTCCTCGGGCTTTGTGAACTTCACAAGCTCTACCTTGTTGAACTGATGCTGGCGGATAAGGCCGCGGGTATCCCGGCCGGCGGAGCCCGCCTCGCTGCGGAAGCAGGCGCTGTACGCGCAGTATTTTATGGGCAGCTTATCGCCGTCAACTATCTCGCCCCGCAGCATATTGGTCACTGGCACCTCGGCGGTAGGGATAAGGAAGTAATCGGTATTGGCCACCTTGAAGGCGTCCTCCTCGAACTTGGGGAGCTGGCCGGTGCCGGTCATGGAGGCGCGGTTCACCATATAGGGCGGGAATATCTCGGTATAGCCGTTCTGCGTGTGGGTATCCAGGTAGTAGTTTATTATGGCGCGCTCCAGGCGGGAGCCCAGGCCACGGTATACCGTGAAGCGCGCGCCGGTTATCTTGGCGGCGGTGGCAAAGTCAAGTATGCCCAGATCCTCGCCTATGTCCCAATGGGCCTTGGGCTCAAAATCGAACTTAGTGGGCTCGGACCAGCGGCGCACCTCTACGTTGGCCTTATCGTCCGCCCCCTCCGGCACGGATTCGTGAGGTATATTGGGAACGCTCATGAGCATGGACTGAAGCTCCTCGTCCATCTTTGCTATCTGGTCGTCCAGCTCCTTTACCCTTGCGCCCAGCTCCTTCATTTCCGCCATCAGCGCGGTGGCGTCCTCCCCCGCCTTCTTCATGGCGGGGACTTTGGCGGAGCCCTCGTTGCGCTTTGCCTTGAGCTGCTCTACCTCCTGCATCACCTCGCGGCGCTTTGCGTCCAGCGCCAGCAGGGCCGTAACGTCCGCGCCCTTATTGCGGCGCTTGCGCATGGCCTCCACCAATGCCTCAGGATTCTGACGAATACGTTTGATATCCAGCATTTTTCTTTCCTCCTAAAAGATATGCTTTCGCATAAATGGCATAACGCCATTTATGCGGGTTTTTTCGGATTTTGCCTCTCGCTGCGCTCCCGGCCCTACATTCTCTCCGGCGCCTGAAGGCCCACGAGGTAAAGGCCCTTCTTTATGGTGATCCTGGCGGCGTCCGTGAGCGCCAGCCGTGCGGCGGATACGCCGGGATCCTCCGTGATTATCTGGTTGCAGAAATAGAATCTGTTGAAGGCCGTGCAGACCTCCATCGTGGCGCGGGAGACGAGATACGGCTCGTTCTTTTCCGCCGCCGCCCTCACCGCCGCGGGGAATGCCGCTATGGCCTTGGCGAGAGCCGCCGTAGCGTCGTCCGCAAAGCAGGCGGGATCCATGCCGGCTATGTCGTAGCCGCCCGCCTTGCGCAGCACCGAGCAGCAGCGGGCGTGGGTATACTGGGCGTAGGGGCCGGTCTCGCCGTCAAAGTTGAGCACCTTGCTCCAGGAGAAGGTAACGTCCTTTATGCGGCTGTTGTACAGCATGCTCCATACCACGGCGCCGACGCCCACCGCCGCGGCCACCTCGTCCTTATCGGGAAGGCCGGGACTCTTTTCTTCGATTATTTTGCCGGTCTTTTCCACGGCGGCGTCCAGCACGTCCTCAAGGTAGACCACGTTGCCGTGGCGGGTGGAAAGGGTCCCCTCCTCCATGGATACCATGCCGAAGTTGACGTGCTCGCAGTCCTTTACCCAGTCATAGCCCATCAGCTCCAGCACCTTGAAGAACTGCCTGAAGTGCAGGTTCTGCTGATACGCGACGACGTAGAGCGACTTTACAAAGTCGTAGGTTTTTTTACGGTATATCGCCGCCGCAAGATCCCTTGTGGCGTAAAGCGTCGCCCCGTCGGAGCGGAGTATTATGCAGGGGGGCATATCGTAGGCGGAAAGGTCAACGAGGGTCGCGCCGTTGTCAACGGTGAGCAGCCCCTTCTGGCGCAGCTCGTCTATGACCGCGCCCATCTTGTCCTCATAGAAGCTCTCGCCCGCGTAGCTGTCGAAATGCACTCCCAGCCGGTCGTACACCCTGCCGACCTCCTTAAGCGTAAGGTCCTTGAACTGCTGCCAGAGGGCCACGGCTTCCTTATCGCCGCTCTCTATCTTTTTGAACCAGGCGCGCGCCTCGTCGTTCATCTCGGGGTGCTTTTCCGCCTCGTCGTGGAAGCGGACATACAGCTTTACAAGCTCGCGCACGGTGTATTGCGGCACCGGCCTGTCGCCCCATTTCTTATAGGCGACTATCATCTTGCCGAACTGGGTACCCCAGTCCCCCAGGTGGTTTATGCCTATGGCGTTGTAGCCCAGCGCCTTGTATATCCTGTAAAGGGAGTTGCCTATGGCGGTGCTGGGCAGGTGGCCTATATGGAAGGGCTTCGCGATGTTTATTGAGGAATACTCCACGCAGACGTTCCTGCCGCCGCCCATGTCGCTGTCGCCGTAGCGCCCGCCTGCGGAAAGCACCCTGCTGAGCGTATCCTGCACGAAGGCGGCCTTATCCGCGAAGAAGTTGAGGTAGCCCCCCTTTGCCTCGGCGCGGGCTATGCCTTCTATATGGCCGACGTCCCGGGCAAGCTCCTCCGCTATCGCGGGGGGCGCCTTGCGCAGGGTCTTTGCCAGGCGGAAGCAGGGGAAGGCGTAGTCGCCCATGGCGGGGTCTGGCGGGGTCTCCAGCCAGTCCCTGAGCTGATCCGCCTCCAGTCCGGTCTGCGCCGCTATCGCGGCGGCGATGCGCTGCTTGTTTTCCATATTATGTAAATTCTCCTGTCGATGTCCTTGCTATTCTTCTATACGCATTATATCGGCGCCCAGCGCGCGGAGCTTCTGCTCGAGAAACTCGTAGCCCCGGTCGATAAAGTGTATCTGGCTTATGGTGCTCTCGCCCTCCGCGGCAAGCGCGGCTATGACCAGCGCCGCGCCCGCCCTCAGGTCGCTTGCGCAGAGGGGCGCGCCGTAGAGCTTTTCCACTCCCTCCACCGTGGCCGTGCGGGAGCTTATGGAAATGCTGGCCCCCATCTTTGCAAGCTCCGGCACATGGTTGAAGCGGTTCTCGAATATGTTTTCCATTATGTAGCTGTTGCCCTCCGCCGTGGCTAAAAGCGCCATCATGGGCTGCTGAAGGTCTGTGGGGAAGCCGGGATAGGGCAGCGTCTTTATGTTTACCGCGCGGGGCCGCTTGTCTGCGGATACCCGGATGAAGAAATCCCGCCCGTCGTCCCCCTCGGAAACGGTCACGCCGGATTCCATGAGCTTTGCGGATATGGCCTCCAGGTGGGTGGGGATGACGTTGTTGATTATCACGTCGCCCCGGGTGGCGGCGGCGGCTATCATAAAGGTGCCGGCCTCTATCTGGTCGGGTATCACGGCGTAGGTGCAGCCATGCAGCCTGCGCCCGCCCTGTATGCGGATAACGTCGGTACCCGCGCCCTTTACGTTCGCCCCCATCATGTTGAGGAAGTTGGCCACGTCCACCACATGGGGCTCCTTCGCGGCGTTGGCGATTATGGTCTGCCCCTCGGCGGCGACCGCCGCGAGCATTATGTTTATGGTAGCGCCGACGCTCACCACGTCCAGATATATCTCCGCGCCCTTAAGCTTATCCGCCCTTGCCTTTACGGAGCCGCCCTGTATCACTATATCCGCGCCCAGCGCCCGCATTCCCTTGATATGCTGGTCTATTGGCCGCTGGCCTATGGCGCAGCCGCCGGGAAGGGCTATCTCCGCTTTCTTATACCGGCCCAGCAGCGCCCCTAAAAGATAGTATGAGGCGCGCATGGAGCTGACCATCTCTCCCGTTACGCTGAAGGTGTTTATGCCGGAGGGGTCTATGCGCATGCTGCCGTCGGGCGTGCGGGAAATATCCGCGCCCATGCTGGCGAGTATCTCCTCAACTATGCGCACGTCCTCTATCTCGGGCAGGTTTTCCAAGAGGCAGCTTTCGCCTGAAAGTATGACGGCGGGTATTATGGCAAGGGCTGCGTTTTTCGCCCCGCTGATGGTCACCGCGCCCTCAAGGCGCTTTCCGCCGTTTATTCTGTAATACGCCATTTATGCTCCCGAAAAAAAGTAATTCTCTAACCTGATAATTATACTATGCCCGCAGTGTTTTTGGCAAGACAAACAGGAGGATAATAAAAGGGAGCGGCGCGGCCGCCCCCGGTGGGTTACTTTTCGAGGTAATATCTTGGGTTGTACGCTATGCCGTCTATCCTCAGCTCAAGGTGAAGCTGCGCCCCGGGGCAGCCGCCGGAATCGCCCGCGGCGCCTATGACCTGCCCCTTGGCTACCCTGTCGCCGAGGGCGACCGACAGGCTGCTCAGATGGGCATAGCGGGTGACGAAGCCCTCGCCGTGGTCTATCTCTATCATGTTGCCGTAGCCGCCGCGCTGCATGGCGCAGACCACCACGCCGCCCTCGCAGGCAAGCACCGGATCGCCGGCCTTTGCGGCGTAATCCAGCCCGAGATGGAGCACGCCGTCGCGCTGGCCGTAGTTGGATATTATCTTCCCGTCCGCTATCGGGGAGGAAAAGCTGAGCGCCTCCGGCCTCCTGCCCTCGCTGCCCTCGTGCCTGCCGGGCTCGCCGCTGCTCTTCTTTTCCGTACCCTGAAGTATTACCGTGTCTATGGGCTCCGTAGTTATTGTCTCGCTTTCGCTGCGGCTGGAGCTTTTTTCGCCGTTTATGTATACCGTGCGGCTTATCGTGGTCCTGCTGCCCTTTCTGCCCAGGGAGAGGGTAATGCTTGTGCCCGCTACAAGGTCGGGGTCCTTTTCGGTTTTTGTATCGAAGGGCAGCTCCTTTGTCTCGCTGTCCGTTACGGTGGTTATGACCTTAAGGGGGCTTTTCGATGAGGTGAACCTTTCGTAAAGCTCATCGTAGCTGGAAATGTCCTCCTTCGCCGCATCGGGCCGGGGCTGAAGCTCTATTTCGCCGGAAAGCTCGGTGGTGCGGTCGCCGGGCGCCGTAACGCTGCCGTCAAAAAAGCTCTTTACCTCATCGAGCAGGGTCTCCGCCGCCTCGGTGCTCGCGAGCAGCGCCCTTTCCCTGCCGTCTATGACTATGGCGCAGGGGATATATTCCGCCGCGGCCTGAACGGTATCGCCCTCCGCCGTTTCCTCGGGATCCCCCGCGGCGGCTGCAATATGCCCGTTATGCCGCTCCTGAGAATCGCCCCCGGAAAGTATTGAAGCGCCGTCGTAGCATTCCGGCGGCAGCAGGGAAGCGCCCTTTGCCAGGCCGAAGGCGAGGGCTATCACCGGCAGCGCTGTCAGCAGCAGCGGCAGCAGCCTGCCCCATCTTTTCGGGGCGCTTTCGGTTATCTCATACAGCCTGCCCGTTTCCTCGTCCCAGACGTACCTGCCGAAAAAACCGTCCTCCTCATCGGCGGCGTTCTCCGCCGCCTCCTCGACGGCAATGTCTATCAGCTCGGCCTCCCCGGGGGCTTCCGGGGCGCTTTTTTCTTCGGCCGGTCCGGCCAGAATGTCTTTTTCTTCTTCCATGATGGCACCTTATTTTATCGTTTTATCCGGCAGAGGCACGGTGGTCTCGGTTTCGCCCCGCTGATACTCATAGGAATCGTAATAGGGGGAGTAGGTGTAGAGGTATATCTCGTTTTCCCTGAAGTCCAGCAGGCGCATATACCCGCCCCCGCCGGCCCTGCCTCCCTGAAAGTTGGAAAGTATGGCGTACACCGTCCTGTCCGGCCTGCCGTCGCCGTCGTCGTCCAGCGTCACGCTCTTTTCGGATATATCCCGGCAGTGGCCGCACAGCACCAGAAACACGTTGGGGTTGGCCTTTACTATCCTTTCGAATATCACTTTGCCCTGGGTGGTGTAGGAGGCCCTCTTTTTAATGTAGCTGTGGGTGATTATTATGGCGTCCCTGCCGCTAAATTGCCGCAGCACCCCGTTTATCCAGTTTATCTCGTCCTCGCCCGGCCCCCTGTTGGAGAAGGCTATGCTCATGAATATGTAGTCCCGTCCATCCGCCGAAAACAGCTCGTAGCGGCTGCCGGTGTCTCCGTATTCCTGGGACATGGCGGCCGGACGCAGGCTCAGCAGGTACTTGAGGAAATTGGCGTAGTTCATACGATAGCCTATATCGTGATTGCCGCAGGCCGCAAGAAAGGGTATGGACGCGCCGCAGAGTATATCCATGGACTCCCGCGCCTGCAGCCACTGCTCCTTTGAGCTCCAGCTCCCCACCACGTCGCCGGTATGGAACACGAAGCGTATATCCAGGGCTTCCCTGTTGTCGGCTATCCATTGGGTCATGCCGTCAAATATGGGCTTGTAGGCGTTGTGATAGTTCTGGGTATCGCTGAGCCATGCTATGGTGAAGGCGCGTGCCTGGGAAAAAAGAAGCGCGCAGCACAGCACGGGGATAGCCAGTAAGCGTCTTATCCTGAACACCGAAAATACTCCTTCTGTATATATGCGCCGCCGCGGGAGGGCTTATTTGAGCCTCAGCCGGAGGTCGTCGCCCTCCAGCCGCAGCACCATGGTCTCCCTTGGGGCAACGAGGCGGGAAAAGAACCTGTCCCCGTAGCTTGAAAGAATGTCGTCAAGGCTTCTGTTGGTGGCCCAGAGGGTAGCCTTCTTCGCGCTCTGCCTCTCGTTGAGTATGGAAAAGAGCGTCTCCCGCGTTACGGAATTTATCATGGGCTCCGTGCCCAGGTCGTCTATTATCATGAGATCGGGGCCGAGGATGTCCGGGCTTTCGCCCCTGCCCCGTATGCTTTCCATAAATGCGCTGATCAGGTTGTAGGCGGAGGCCTTGTATACTTCATACCCCCGGGAGGACACCTCAAGGGCTATGGCGTTGAGCAGATAGCTCTTGCCGAGGCCGGTACCGCCCATGAGCAGTATACCCATGGGGTCGCACGCGGGGAAGGAACGGGCGTACCCCTCGCACAGTTCCTTTGCCCTGAGGGCGATGCGCCGCTGACGGTCGTCCGGGTATATGTCGGCGCGGAACAACGCGAAGCTTTGCTGCGGATCGATGCCCGATGTGGCGTACATTTTTTCCAGAATGCGCGCTTTCATGCAGGGGCAGAGCCTTTTTATCGTATCTCCCAGATAACCGGTGTCGCCGCAGGCCTTACAGCGATAGTGCGGCAGCATATGGTCTGGCGGCAAACCCGCCGAAAGCAGCAGGCCGAGCTCCTCCTTGTCAAGCTGCTCAACTTTATTGCGAAGCTCGGACGGATCCTCCCCCCGCATTACCATAAGCCCTGTTTCGAAGGCGAGGGCGCGGCGCTTTTCAGCTATTTCACCAAGCCGCGGAATGGCCGCATAAGCGGCCTCCCGGCGCTCTTTGGCCTCCCGCTCCGCCCTTTCGCGGCTCATTCTGTATTCGTATATCAGCTCCGGCGCAGGCTTCATTTTTTGTCCTCCCCGTCGTCAAGGAGGGTCACTCCGATGCTCTTCAGCTCCTCGTCCGAGTATTTGCGCTGGCCGTAGTTCATAAAATAAGAGGACTGCTGCCTTTTGCCCTCCGCCGCGGGCTGCTTGTCCAGCTCCGCCATGACCTTTCTGGCCTGCTTCAGGGTGGTCGCGCCCTTTTCGTGAAGCTGCTCCACGAGGCGGCGGGTCCTGTCGAAGGGATGGCTGGAGCCTGCGGAGCGCTCTGCCGAGAGCAGTATCGCCTCCGGCTGAATATGCCAGGACGCGGTCCATGTGCTCACCGCTTCCTTTTCCCTGCGCCCCGGCGCGCCCCTGAGCCCGGCGCGGGAATATATCTCCCGGGCAAGCTCCTCGGTAAGGGCGGCGGATTTCATGGCCTCCTGCACGCCCCCCTCCCTGCGCATACCCTCCAGTATGGCGTTAAGGTACGCGAAGGTGGGCTTATCCGAGGAGGCGACGGCGGGGCAGGCGGAAAGTATCTCGTCCAGCGTCATGCCCCATTCCTCCGTCCATTTCTTATACAGCGCAAGCTCGTCCTCCGTGGCCATGCGCCCCTTGCGCCAGCGGGCAAGTATGGCCTTTGCGCCGCCCTGAAGCTCGGTATCCAGCTTTATGCGCTGCTCCGCGTCCGCGGCGGTGAGCACCCCGTCCTTCGCCCATTCCCGGGCCATTCTGTCCATGAACTGTATCTTGACGGAGGGGCCCTTCAGCTCCATGCAGCGGCGGACGAGCATTACGGCCGCCGCCTCTTCGAGGCCGAACACCTCTATCCAGTCGTATATCTTTGAAAGCTCGCCCGGGGTGAGCACCCGCGCGCCGCATACCTGGCGAAGCGCGGAAACGAGGGGGGCGTACCTGCGGGAGCCGCCGGTGACGGGCCCCGCCTGAACGGATAAATATTCAACGCTCAGCGGCTCCTGCTCCACAATGCGCAAAAGCCCCATATCCTGCCAATACAGGAACGCCTCCACCGCCTTTGCGGCGTCTATGCCCAGCGAGGCGCACAGGTCGGCGTTTTCTAGCCTGCGGCAGCCGCACTGCATGAGGCCGAAAAGGTATACCTTGCAGTAAAGCTCGGGCGCCTTCGGCATATATTCCAGTATGAAGATGTTCTGCACAGCGGTGCAGCCCATAAGGGCCGCGCCCTGTTCAAAGCCGCAGCGTATCATTTATTGCGCCTTTCGTGAGTGGGTTTAAAATAAAATCAGTATTTATACGGCGCCTCCGCCGTTTTGTCCGTCTGTATGCGCGTATATCGTATGCCACGCTACTTTGCCCTTATCTTGCAGGTGAAGTCGGAGGTGGTAAGCTTATACATGCATACGGCCTCGGCCATGGCGGCTGTGAAGGGAAACTCCATGCCCGATTGCTGCTTCATTATCCTGTTAAGGGCGTATATTTTTTCTTCCGTATCCTCTATGAACTCCACCCTGCCGGTGCCTATGACGCTTGCGAAGGTGTAGCCGTAGGAGCAGGGGTTCGGGGCCTCCACCAGGCCGCCCCTGCCGTCCAGCTCGACGCAGGCAAGAGGGTGCTTTTTCAGTATTTCCAGCTTGCGGCCCTCCTTTGCGCTGTGAAAATAGAAGGTCAGCGCGCCGTCTGCGTACTCATAGCCGTAGTTCAGCGGCACTATGTACGGAACGCCGTCGTCCGTCATGGCGAGGCGGCAGACCTTGCATTCGGATACAAGCTCCAGTATCGTGCGTATGTCGGTTATCTCTCTGTCCTTGCGGCGCATTTGCCGTTTCCTCCGTATGTTTTTATTCTCTCCTGAAGTCAAAATACAGGGAGCGAGCCGGCTCGCCCCCTGCGCAGAAGCACGATCTATTTCTTTATGTCGCCGTCGTTGAAGGGATCGCCGCACTGGGGGCAGAACCTGGGCGGGTCGGCGGGATCCTCAGGCTCCCAGCCGCACTTGTCGCACCTGTACAGCGGGGCGGCGTCGGGCTTCTTCGCGCCGCACTCCGCGCAGAATTTGCCCTTGTTCACCGCGCCGCACTTGGCGCAGGTCCAGCCCTCTGCCTTGGGCTGGGGCTTGCCGCACTCCATGCAGAACTTGCCGGTGTTCACCGCGCCGCACTGGCACTTCCAGCCGGCGGGGGCTGCCTGCTGGGCGGGCTGCTGCTGTTGCTGCTGGCCCATCTGGAACAGGTTCCCAACGTTTCCGCCCATGCCCTGGGCCATGTTCAGGCCGGCGAAGGCAGCGAACGCGCCCGCGTTCTCGTTTTTTGCGGCGTTCTGCATAGCCGCGCCCTGGGAGCTCGCGAGATAGGCAGCGGCCATGGTGGGATCCCTGAGGGCCGCGCTCTGCTGCAGCTCCTTTATGCGCTGCTCGTCCTCGTCGCTGGCCTTGATGGAGCTGATGCCGATGGAGACCATCTCTATGCCGCGCAGATCGCGCCACTTGGCGGAGAGCTCATCGTTGAGGCACTGTATAAGCTCGGAGGTGTGGCCGGGGAGGGAGCTGTACTTTATGCCCATATCGCTGATGCGGGCGAAGGCGGGCTGAAGCGCCGTCATCATCTCGGAGCGCATCTGTGAGTCTATGCGGTCCCGGGTGTAGCTTTCGGCGGCGTTGCCGCATACGTTTTTATAGAACAGCATGGGGTTGGTTATCTTATAGGAATATTCGCCGAAGCACTTGACGGATACCTCCAGCTCAAGGCCGGCGCCTATGTTGTTATAGACCACCCTGAATGGCACGGGGTTGGCGGTGCCGTATTTGTTGCCTATTATCTCCTTGGTGTTGAAATAATAGACGCGCTGGTCCTTGGCAGGGTTTGCGCCGAAGGTGAAGCGCTTCTTGAGCAGTTCCCAGGTCGCCTTGAGATTATCGCTCAGATTGCCGTAGAATATGGAGGGCTCGGTGGAGCTGTCCCACACGAACTCGCCGGGCTGAGCGGAGAACTCCACTATTGCGCCCTGCTCGACGATCATCATGCACTGGCCCTCGTTTACGGCGATAATGGAACCGTTGGAAATTATATTGTCCTCGCCCTTGGTGTTGGCGTTGCGGCTGCCCGTGCGCTTTACGCCCTTGGTCATAAGGACGTTTTCCGGCATGGAGTCGCAGTAGAAGTATTCGCGCCACTGGTCGGCCAGCACGCCGCCGAGCGAGCCTGTTCCTGCCTGTAAAAGACCCATGTTTGTTGTAGCTCCTTTCAGAATATATATTGAAATAACGATCTATACACGGGATAATTATATCACATATCGCCGTTTTGCGCTATTGAGACTTTATAACTCCGGGGCGGCCGCGAAAAAAGACAACAGTCCGCGCGGCGCGTACAAAGAAAAACATGATCCGCCCCTTTACAACTGAAAAATTTGAGATATACTATTATTAGATGTCCTTTAAGTACGGACACAGGACAAAACGACGTCAGATCCCCGGCAAATCTTATTTTATAAAAACAGGAGCGGTAAAAAAATGGAAATGATGGACGCATTGGTAAAGGCTGCACCGGAAAAGGGGCTCGTTCTTACCCGGGTACCAAAGCCCGTGCCCGGAATGGGAGAGGTGCTTATTAAGATCCACAAGACGGCAATATGCGGCACCGACGTACACATTTACAACTGGAACCAGTGGGCGCAGGAGACCATAAAGCCGCCCATGGTGATAGGCCATGAGTACGTAGGCGAGATAGCGGAGCTTGGCCCCGGCGTAACGGCCTACCATGTAGGTCAGATAGTATCCGGCGAGGGCCATATCGTATGCGGCCACTGCCGCAACTGCCGCGCAGGCAACGGCCAGTACTGCCGCCACACCAAGGGCGTTGGCGTGAACAGGGACGGCGCCTTCGCCGAATACCTCTGCATACCCGCGAGCAACGTCGTGCCCATACCCGATGGCATACCCGAGGACGTGGTATCCTTCTTTGACGCGCTGGGCAACGCCACCCACACCGCCCTCATGTTCGACGTGATAGGCGAGGATGTGCTTATCACCGGCGCGGGCCCCATAGGAATGATGGCTACCGCCATATGCAAGCGCAACGGCGCGCGCAGCGTGGTGGTCACCGACGTGAACGACTACCGGCTGGACATGGCGAAGAAGATGGGCGCCACCGCCACGGTAAACGTAGCGCGGGAAAAGCTCGAGAGCATATTCGGGGCGCAGCACATGGTAGAGGGCTTTGACGTCGGCCTTGAGATGAGCGGCAGCGTCGCGGCGCTCAGCACCATGATAGACAATATGCGCAACGGCGGCAAGATAGCCCTTTTAGGCATACACCCCGGCAACATAGAGATAAACATAAACAAGGTAATCTGGAACAGCCTGACCCTTCAGGGCGTATACGGCCGCAAGATGTACGAGACCTGGTACAAGATGATAACCATGGTGGAGGGCGGCCTGGACATGACCCCCATGATAACCCACCGCTTCAACTACCGCGATTTCGACAAGGGCTTCGAGGCCATGAACAGCGGCAGGAGCGGCAAGGTAGTGCTGGACTGGACAAAGTAGAGTGGAAACCGCGATAAAGGACGCAGAAAGGAAAAGCATATGAGATCCGCACTTAAGCATTACGGCGAGATGCTCGAGAGCATCAGGGAATCCGGCACCTATAAGAACGAACGCATAATCACCACCCCCCAGAAGGCGCGCATAGATACCACGGAGGCAAAGAACGTGCTCAATATGTGCGCGAACAACTACCTTGGCCTTTCCGACAGCAGGGAGCTCATAGAGGCCGCGAAGGCCAGCTATGACAAATGGGGCTTCGGCCTCTCCTCGGTGCGCTTTATCTGCGGCACCCAGGGGCTGCATAAGGAGCTGGAGCGCAAGATAGCCGACTTTGTAAAGACGGACGACTGCATACTCTACTCCTCCTGCTTCGATGCAAACGGCGGCCTGTTCGAGACCCTGCTGGGGCCTGAGGACGCGGTCATATCCGACGAGCTGAACCACGCCTCCATAATAGACGGCGTGCGCCTTTGCAAGGCCAGGAGGTACCGCTATAAGAACAACAATATGGACGACCTTCGCGCCCAGCTTCAGGACGCAAAGGACTCCGGCTGCAAGATAAAGCTCATCGCGACCGACGGCGTGTTCTCCATGGATGGCTACATAGCCAACCTGAAGGGCATATGCGACCTTGCGGATGAGTTTGACGCGCTGGTAATGGTGGACGACAGCCACGCGGTAGGCTTCATGGGCGAGCATGGCCGCGGCACCCCCGAGTATTGCGGGGTAGAGGGCCGGGTGGATATAATCACCGGCACCCTGGGCAAGGCCCTGGGCGGAGCCTCCGGCGGCTACACCGCAGCGAGGCAGGAGATAGTAGACCTGCTGCGCCAGCGCAGCCGCCCCTATCTCTTCTCCAATACCGTAGCCCCCGCCATCTGCGCGGCGGCCTGCAAGACCATAGATATGCTGACCGAGAGCACCGCCCTAAGGGACAAGGTACACGAAAACGCCCGCTATTTCCGCGCCGAGATGGAAAAATGCGGCTTCGACCTGCTGCCCGGCGAGCATCCGATAGTCCCCGTAATGCTCTACGACCCCAAGGTAGCCAACGAGTTTGCCGCCCGGATGCTCAGGAAGGGCGTATATGTGGTAGGCTTCTGCTATCCCGTAGTACCCAAGGGCAGGGACCGCATACGCACCCAGATATCCGCCGGCCACACGAAGGAGGACCTGGACTTCGCCGTGAAGTGCTTTAAGGAAGTAAAAGAGGAAATGGGTCTGTAAGCTGATAAAAGCAAAGGAAGGAGCTTTCGCTCCTTCTTTTTTTATTTTTTTATTCGAACAGCTTTTTCAGGCTCTCGGAATAGGGCGGGCGGCATATGCCCTTTTCCGTTATGATGGCGGAAATGAGCGAATTGTCCGTCACGTCGAAGGCGGGGTTGTAGCACCTGACGCCCTGGGGCGCCGCAGGCTCCGCGAAGAATTTGCTCCTTATCTCCTCCCCGTCCCGAAGCTCTATCTTTATGTTTTCCCCTGCGGGGCAGTCCATATCTATGGTGGAGGTGGGGCCCAGCACATAGAAGGGTATGCCGTAGTGCTTCGCCAGTATGGCCAGGCCGCTGGTGCCGATCTTGTTTGCCGTGTCGCCGTTGGCGGCCACCCTGTCGCAGCCCACCATGCAGCACTGCACCCAGCCGTTTTTCATGACTATGGAGGCCATGCTGTCGCATATGAGGGTAACGTCCACCCCGGCCCTTTGCAGTTCAAAGCTGGTGAGCCTCGCGCCCTGCAGAAGCGGCCTTGTCTCGTCCGCGAATACCCGTATGTCCATGCCCCGCTCCTTCGCGAGGAACAGCGGCCCCTGCCCCGTGCCGTAGCGGGAGGTGGCAAGCGGCCCCGCGTTGCAGTGGGTCAGCACCCCGTCCCCATCGCGGAGAAGGGAAAGGCCGTATTCGGATATCCTGCGGCACATCTCCATATCCTCCTCATGTATGGCGGCGCACTCCCGCTTAAGCGCCGCAAGCACCGTTTCAACAGGCATATCCCTGTGATCCTCGGCTACGTCCAGCATTCGGTTCAGCGCCCAGCTAAGGTTTGCCGCCGTGGGGCGGGCGCCATTGAGGAAGCGGCAGTCCTCCTCCCAGCGGCTGTAAAAATCATCGAAGGAGTCATGCGGGGCCTGGAGGGCCAGACAGTAGGCGCAGTAGCCCGCGCATATGCCTATGGCCGGTGCGCCGCGCACCCGGAGCGTGGCTATCGCCTCGAACATCTCCTCCCTTGTGGAAAGGGTTATGTATTCCAGGCTGTTGGGCAGCAGCGTCTGGTCGATTATCACCACCGAGCGCCCATCATCGGAAAGCTTTACGTTATCCATATGAGTGACTTCTTCCAGGGGGGGATTCATTTGGAACGGCTCCTTTTGCGTATTTGTAAGATAATAATACCGGCATTTAATAAACATTGTCAACAGGCTGTGAAGTTGGGCAAAACAGCTTGAATAATCGGCGGGTGCTGGTCTATAATACAGAGTTGTGAAGGCGCTGCCTTTACAAATAAGAAAAAACTACGGGAAAGAGATGTAAAAGCAAATGACCAAGGTCGATATTTTTTCAGGCTTCCTGGGCGCAGGAAAGACCACCCTTATAAAGAAGCTCATAGCCGAGGCTTATAAGGGCGAAAAGCTTGTGCTGATAGAGAACGAATTCGGCGAGATAGGCATAGACGGCGGCTTCATGCAGGACGCCGGGATAGAGGTCACCGAGATGAACTCCGGCTGCATCTGCTGCAGCCTGGTAGGCGACTTCAGCAGGGCGCTCAAAAAGGTAGTGGAGGAGTACGCCCCCGACCGCATACTTATAGAGCCCTCCGGCGTGGGCAAGCTCAGCGACGTTATACGGGCGGTGCAGAACGCAGGCTCTGATGCGCTGCAGCTCAACAGCTTCACGACCGTTGTGGACGCGAACAAGTGCAAGATGTACATGAAGAACTTCGGCGAGTTCTTCAACGACCAGGTAGAGCACGCCAACGCCATAATACTCAGCCGCACCGGCGAGATAAGCCAGGATAAGCTGGATACCGATATAGCCCTGCTGCGGGAGCACAACCCCAACGCCACCCTCATAGTTACCCCCTGGAGCGAGCTTACGGGCGCGCAGATACTCGAGGCCATGGAAAAGCGCAACACCCTGGAGGCGGAGCTTGAGCTTCTGGCGGAGGAAGGCCGGCATGAGCATCACCATGACGACGATGATGACGACGAGCATGAGCATGAGCATGAGCATGAGCATCACCACCATCACGACGATGACGACGATGATGAGCATGAGCACCATCACCACCACCACGACGGCGAGGAGTGCGGCGACCCCGAATGCGAGTGCCATCATCACCACCATCACCATGCCGACGAGGTGTTTACAAGCTGGGGCAGGGAAACCGCCAGGAGCTTTACTGAGGAAGAGCTCAGGGAGGATCTTGCGGCGCTGGACGACGCGGAGAAGTACGGCGCGGTGCTGCGGGCAAAGGGCATAGTCAGGGGCGAGGGCTGCTGGCTGCACTTTGACTATGTTCCGGGCGAGATCAATATACGCACAGGCCCCGCCTCCGTCATGGGCCGGCTCTGCGTCATAGGCTCCAAGCTCAACGAGCATGAGCTTTCCGGCCTGTTCGGCGTATGATGAAGGGAACGCGGGCGCTTTTATGAAGGAAATACCAGTATATATGTTCACCGGCTTCCTGGAGGGGGGCAAGACCCGCTTCATGCAGGAAACGCTGGAGGACGAAAGGTTCAATTCCGGCGAAAGGACGCTGCTTTTGCAGTGCGAGGAGGGCATTGAGGAGCTGGACCCCTCAAGGTTCCCCGGCGGGGGGAAGAACATACTGATCGAGGAGATAGCTTCCCCGGAGCAGATAAACGCCGTATATCTTGAAGGGCTTGCGAAAAAGGCGAAGGCCGAGCGGGTGCTCATAGAGTACAACGGCATGTGGAACCTGACCGACCTCGCTAAGGCCATGCCGGAAAACTGGATAGTATATCAGGAATTCATGTTTGCCGACGCGCGGTGCTTCCTCAGCTACAACGCCAACATGAGGAGCCTTATGGTGGACAAGCTGATGACGGCCGAGCTGATAGTGCTCAACCGCGCCACGCCGGAGCTGGATAAGGCGGAGATACATAAGGTGATACGCGGCGTGTCCCGCCGGGTGAATATCGCATACGAGTATCCTGACGGCAGGGTGGAATACGATGAAACGGAGGATCCCCTGCCCTTTGATGTGAACGCCGACCCGATAGTGATAGAGGACGGCGACTATGCCCTCTGGTACCGGGATATGTCCGAGGAGATGGATAAGTATGCGGGCAAGACGGTGCGCTTCAAGGCGCTCATAGCCAAGAACGCCAAAATGCCCGACAATATGTTCATAGCGGGCCGCCATATCATGACCTGCTGCGTGCAGGATATACAATACAGCGGCCTCGTATGCAAATGGCTGGGGGCGGGAAAGCTGAAGAACCGCACCTGGGGAACGGTGACCGCGAAAATAGAGCTGCGCTTCAGCAAATTTTACGGGCGCAAGGGCCCGGTGCTCAACGTGATCTCCGTTGAGCCCGCCGAAAAGCCCGAGCAGGAGGTCGCGACGTTTTATTAAAAAAAACAGCCGCAGGAGCGGCTGAGATATCCCACGGAAAGGCCGTGGGATATTTTTTATTTTCCGTATTTTTCCAGCCTTTTCCCCGCCCAGAGGGCAAGGGCGAGCTTGGCGAGATCGGGTATGATGAAGGGGAATACGCACTTGATAAGCGCGGCGATAAGCGTTATCGGGCCCTTCGTGTCGCCATAGACCTTTACGAACCAGAGGGTGCCGAAGGCATAGCACGCAAGGAGGCCGAGAAACAGCGCCAATGCCCGGGTAAAAAGCCCCGCCCTGTTCCGGCAGAGCAGGCCGAATATGGGGCATAGGAGCAGAAAGCCGACTATATAGCCGCCGGTGGGGCCGAGAAGCGCCCCGACGCCGCCATTGAAGCCGGAAAACACCGGCGCTCCCATCGCGCCAAGCAGTATGTAGAGCGCTATCGCCATGGCCCCATCCGCCGCGCCCAGCAGCAGCAGCGTAAGAAAAACGCCGAAGGTCTGCATGGTAAAAGGGGGCTGCGTGGGTATGGAGAGCCATGCGCAGGGCGCAAGGAGCGCCGCGCAGAGGGCGATGCGAGTCATGCGTTTTGCCGTCATAGGTATTATGTCCTCCTGAGTTTCAGTTTTAAAGAGATCAGCCGTATCAGCTCATCCGCGCCGCCGCAGAACAGCTCCCCCGCGCTTTCATAGAGCCGCCGCCGCCGCGCGAATATCTCATGGAGCCTGTCCGCCCCGCCAGAAAGGAGCGGCCGGCCGGTTATGTCTATATCCGCCATAGTCTCCTCGATATCGCGGAATACCCATATCACATCGCCGGTGCGGCGCATGAAGCGTATGTTTTCATCCCGGCACACTATGCCGCCGCCGGTGGAGACTATGCCGCAGGGCTCGTTTTCGAGGGAAAACAGCGCCCTCTGCTCCGCGTCTCTGAAATAAGCCTCGCCGCGCTCCCGAAAGATCGCGGGTATGCTCATGCCCAGCGCGCGCTCAACGAGCTTATCGGTATCGTAAAACGGCAGCTTCAGCGCCTCCGCCGCGGCGCGCCCATTGGTGGTCTTGCCGCAGCCCATCATGCCGACGAGGTATATCATAGCCCCTCCGCGCAGTCGAGTATCCCAAGGCACAGCGCCGCCTCCGCCGCGGCGAGCCCCCGTATGGCTATGCAGCTGTCGTGCCTGCCAGCCGAGGTTATCACCGCGTTCCGCCCTTCCTTGAGGTTTACGGTGTGCTGGGGGAGCGCTATGGAGGGGGTGGGCCGGAAGGCCGCCCTCATGATGACCGGCGCGCCGTTTGCCATGCCGCCGTTTATGCCGCCGGAATTGTTGCTCTCGAAGGCTATTCTGCCGCCCTCTGTCCTTAGCCCGTCGTTGGCGGCGCTGCCCTGCATACCGGCAAGATCGAAGCCCGCGCCGAACTCCACGCCCTTTACCCCGGGAACGGCGTACATTATGGAGGCTATGGAGCTTTCCAGCCCCTCCCAGAGGGGGCCGCCCATGCCCACGGGCAGGCCCAGCGCGCAAAGCTCCACGCTGCCGCCCACGGAATCGCCCCGCTCCGCCGCCTCGCCTATCCTTTTCTCCATTGCGCCGCGGACATCCTCATTCAGCACCGGGAAGCCGGAGCCTCTCAGCTTTTCCAGAGTATATACGTCCACTCCCAGCGGATCGAAGGGAGAGTCCCATACCCCGCCTATCTCGCGGTAATGCCCGCCTACGGTAATACCCCTTTGCAGCAGAAGCTGCCGCGCCACAGCCCCCGCGAACACCAGAGGGAGCGTCATGCGGCCGGAGAATATGCCGCCGCCGGGCGGTATGCTGCCGTATTTTACATACGCGGGATAGTCGCAATGGGAGGGGCGCGGCATAAAAGCCGTCCTTTCGTAGTCCCTTGGATCGACGTCGGAATTTTCAAATTCCACGCGGAGGGTATCCCCCGTGGTCACGCCGTCCGATACGCCGGAAAGGTATACCGGCGCATCCTTTTCCGCGCGGGAGGTAACGCCCGCTCCGCTTCCTCCCCTGCGCCTTTCTATATCGCGGTAAATGATCTCATCGTCAAGCCTCAGCCCCTTAGGCAGCTCCATGGCGAGCCCAATACGCTTTTCGTGCGAGCCGCCGTAGATATTCAGCCTCATGCTCCCCCATGGCTTCATTCTATCCTGCCTCCCAGCCTCATGTATTCATCGAAAAACCCCGGCGCGGATTTTTTTACGCATTCCGCGCCCTCGAGCTCTATGCCGCCGCAAAGCCCCGCCGCCATTATCAGAAGCATGGCTACGCGGTGGTCGTTATGGCAGAGGCATTCCGCATCGTGCAGCACTCTTCCGCCCTCTATCTCAAAGCCGTCCGGCGTTTCGGATATATCCGCGCCGAGCCTTTTAAGCTCGGCCGCTATGGCGCTTATCCTGTCGCACTCCTTAAAGCGCAGCCGCGCGCCGTTTCTGACCGCCGTGCGGCCCTTTGCCGCCAGCGCCGCGAGGGCTATGGCGGGGGCGAGATCCGGCGTATCGGATACGTCTGTTTCCACGCCGCGAAGCCTGCCGGGGGATACCGTGACTCCGCCGCCGCGTATACATACCCCGGCCCCCATGCGCCTGAGTATATCCAGCATCGCCCTGTCGCCCTGCATGGAATCGGGGTTCAGGCCGGTGACGGTCACCGGGCCGTATACCGCCCCCGCCGCAAAAAACAGCGAGGCGTGGGTATAGTCCCCCTCGACGGCAACGTCCGCCGCCCTGAGCCGCCTGGGCTTCACGAGTATGGTATCCCCGCCTTCCCAGAGGGTCTCCCCGCCGAAGGCGGAGAGGGCGGATCGTGTCAGCTCGACATAGCCTCTGCTTTGGAGCGGAGAGGTGAGCAATATGCGGCTTTCTCCATCGAGAAGCGTCAGCGCCAGCATAAGCCCGCTTATATATTGTGAGGAAACGTCTCCGCGTATGGGAAAATCCCCGGGGCAAAAGCGCCCCGAAACGCCTGTCATATCCGCCGCCGCGCCCCTGCTTTTCAGCAGCGATATGACCGGCCCCATGGGCCTTTTACGGAGCGACGGGGAAAGGGCGAATTCCGCCTTATCGGCAATAAGGGGAGCGACGGGGTAAAGCAGCCTGTACGTCGTGCCGGAATCCCGGCAGTCAAGGCGGAGAAGGCCGGGATATGAGTCCGCGCCGGTTATCTCCAGCGCGCCGCCCCTGAATTCCGCCCTTGCGCCCATTGCGCGTACGCAGCCGAGCGTGGCGGAAAGATCCTCCGGCAGGGCGGCTTCCTCCGGCAGGCCCCGTATGACGCTTTTCCCCTGGGCGAGGGCGGCGCATATCATGTATCTGTGGGCCATGCTCTTTGAGGGTATGGCCGCAACCGAGCCTGCGAGCCGCCCGCAAAACCGCATCATCGGCAAAGGCCCAGCGCCCTGTCGCAAAGCTCCCCTATGGGCATTGCGGCAACGGCGGCCTGTCCTATCCTTTTGAGGAAAACGGCGTTGACGGTCTCGCCGTCCCCCTTTTTATCCATAAGCATCGCGGCGCGGAAGGCATCCCTGTCCACATTTTCCATCTGGGTGGGCAGCCCCGCGGCGCAAAGGGCGGATATGAGCCGCTCCGCCGTGCCGGGCTCCGTCAGCCCCATATCCTGGCCTATTCTTGCCATGGCCGCCATTCCCATGGATACGCCGAAGCCGTGCAGCAGCGCAAAGCCGCTTGCCCGCTCCAACGCGTGGCCTATGGTGTGGCCGAAATTCAGCTCCCGGCGAATGCCAGTATCCCGGGGATCGGCCTGAACGTAGCCCGCCTTTATCATGGCTGTCCGGTATACCGTATGGGCAAGGTCGCCATCCCCCGCGCTGAGGTCGCCCGAGGATATGGCGCCGCACTTTATTACCTCCGCCATGCCGGAGGAAAGGTGCTCTTTGGGCAGCGTGGAGAGGAGGGCGGTATCCGTGACCACCAGCACGGGCTGATAGAACGCGCCTATGAGGTTCTTGCCCCGGGGGTGGTCTATTGCCACCTTGCCGCCGATGGAGGAATCCGCCTGGGCAAGCAGCGTGGTGGGGCAGTGTACGAGGGGCACGCCCCGCCTGTATGTGGCCGCGGCAAAGCCCGCGGCGTCCCCTACCGTGCCGCCGCCGAAGGCTATCACGGCGTCCGATGGGCCTATGAGGCTGTCCGCAAGGCCGGAGTATATGTCAAAAAGCCTGTCGCGGCTCTTTATTTCCTCGCCCGGGGGCAGTATTATGCTTGACGCCCTTACCTTTGCCCGCTCCAGCGCCGCCATAAGGGTATCGAGATGCAGCTTCGCCACGGTCTCGTCCGTTACCACCGCCGCATTGCGGAAGCCGGTGAAAAGGCCTTCTTCCTTTATCATGCCGGGGCCTATCTGTACGCTGTACTCCCGGTTGTCCGCGTTTACCGAAATTCTCATATAAAAAAATCGCTCCGTAAGTCGTTTATCGCAAAATTCCTTCACTATACATAATACCACATATCCGCCCCAATATCATCATAGCATCTGGAAAAAAAGCGCGGCGTAGTGTAAACTGATGGTAAATGAAAAAAGGCGATGGGAGGCTTAGAATATGCTGGAAAAGCTCAGGCGGGCCATGGAGGCCGCCGGTATGGATATGCTGCTGATACCCTCGGCAGACCCTCACGGTTCGGAGTACCCGGAGGAATACTTCAAGGCGCGCAAGCACTTTTCGGGCTTTACGGGCAGCGCCGGAACCCTGCTCATATGGCGGGAGGGCGCGGGGCTCTGGACGGACGGAAGGTATTTCCTTCAGGCGGAGAGGCAGCTTGAGGGCAGCGGCATAGACCTTTTCAAGATGCGGGAGCCCAACGTTCCCACGGTGAATGAGTTCATAGCGGAAAGCATAAAGGGCGGCGTACTGGGCGCAGACCTTCGCACCATATCCGCCCATGAGGGCATTGAGCTGGAAAAAAGCGGCGTAAAGCTCAGGGACTGCCCCGGGATAATAGACGATAACTGGGAGGGAAGGCCCGCGCTTTCGGAGGAGCCGGCCTACGCGCTGCCCATGGAGCTTGCGGGGGTATCCGCAAAGGACAAGCTCGCGGCCGTCCGCGCCGAGATGGAAAAGCAAAATGCAAAGGCGTGCATATTTACCGATCTTTCGGATATAGCGTGGCTGTTCAATATAAGGGGCAACGACGTAAAGTACCTGCCCGTGGCGCTCTCCTATGCGATAGTTGAAAAGCATAAGGCGTATCTGTTCATGGACGCGAAAAAGGCCGCCCCCATAGCGGCGCACCTTAAAGCCCTGGATACCGGGATACTGCCTTATAACGCCATATATGAGTTCACGCTCCGCTACGGGGAGCAGGATACCCTGATGTGCGCGCTGTCCGTATTGAACTATAAGCTGTACAAGGGCATAGCGCGGTGCAATGTGGTGGACACCGACCCGGTGCAGCTGATGAAGGCCGTAAAGAATCCTGTGGAGCTTGAGAACTTCCGCAGGACCCACATAAAGGACGGCGTCGCCGTCACCCGCTTCATGCGCTGGGCCAAGACCCACGCGCGGGAGGGATACACCGAAATGCAGGCCGCCGATGCCCTCGAGGGCTTCCGCAAAGAGCAGGAGGGGTATATGTACCCCAGCTTTGAGACCATCGCGGGCTACGGCCCCCACGGAGCAATAGTACACTATTCGGCCACCCCGGAGACGGATATACCGGTAAAGCCGGAGGGGCTGCTGCTGGTGGATTCCGGCGGGCAGTACATGGGCGGCACTACCGACATAACCCGCACCATAGCGCTGGGGCCGGTAACAAAAGAAGAAAAGCGGGCCTTTACCATAGTCCTTGAAAGCATGCTCGCGCTGCTCACCTTCAGGTTCCCCAGGGGCTGCGCGGGGTTCAATCTGGACGTTATAGCCCGCGCCCCCTTCTGGCGCAGGGGCATGGACTACAACCACGGCACGGGCCACGGCGTAGGCTATATGCTCTCGGTGCATGAGGGCCCAAACGGCATACGCTGGCAGCGCAGGGCAAAGGCCGAGGACGCGGAGTTCGCCCCCGGCATGATAACCTCGGACGAGCCGGGCATATACATCGAGGGCAAATACGGCGTCCGCCATGAGAACCTGACGGAATGCGCGGAAACGGAGCCCGGCTCAAGGTATCTCGAGTTCAGGCCCATAACCTTCGCGCCCATAGACCTTGACGCCGTAGATGAGGAGACGCTCAGCGAAGCGGCAAGGCGGCGGCTCAACGCCTACCATAAGGAGGTATACGAAAAGCTCGCCCCCCATATGAGGGAGGAGGAGCTTGCGTGGCTGAAGGAATATACGAGGGAAATATAGCGTGAAGCAAAACGGGCCGGATAAAAAGCTGTTTTACAGATGGGGCGAGGCGGCGTTCGCGCTGGGCACCTTCTTCATAGCCCTGGGGGTTTCGCTTATGGAAAAGGGCGGCCTCGGTATGTCGATGGTGACGTCCCAATCCTATATAATATCTCTGGCCGCGCCGTTTCTGACCTTCGGCATGGCGGACTATATGCTCCAGGGGCTGCTGCTCATAGGGTATTATATCATAGTCCGCAGGTTCGACTGGAGAAATATGCTCTCCTTTGCCTCCGCCGTTATCTTCGGCGTGGCGCTCGACGGCATAATGTGGGCGCTGCGGGATATTCAGGCGGCGAGCCTTGCGCAGCGCATACTCCTTTTCGCCATCGGCATGCTGTTCAACTCGCTGGGCGTGGCCTTCTTTTTCCAGACCTATCTGCCGCTTCAGGTGTACGAGCTGTTCGTGACCGGCATAGTGGAGCGCACCGGCTGGAGGCTGCACAGGGTAAAGACGGGCTTCGACCTGGGCTGCTGCCTGTCCTCCGTAATACTTTCCCTGATATTCTTCGGCAGGCTCAGGGCAATAGGCGTGGGGACGGTGGTATGCGCGCTGTTTTCCGGCACTCTCATAGGCCTTTATACAAAGGCGATGCAAAGATACATAGACTTTTCGCCCGCCTGCCCGAAGCTTTACGCCTTCTTCGGGAAGGGCGCGGGGGAGCGGGCGCGGCAAAACGACATTCAAACCTTGGAGGAATAAGCAAATGCAAAGAACACCCGGAAGCGGAGGACGGCAGAAGCGCGTATCCGGCAGCGGCAGCGTATTCAGGCGGGGCGGCGGCCTCGGCACAGGGCCCGTAGGCTCGGGAGGCGGCTTCGGAGGGAATTCCGGCGGCTCCGGCGGCAGGGGCGGCAGCAGGGGCGGCGGCAGCAGCATGGGTCTTATCGCCCTGCTCATAGCGTATCTGCTGGGCCGGGGCGGCGGAAACGGCGGCAGGCGCAATGGCGGCTGCCTTTCCCGCATAATACTGCTTCTTGTGATACTTGCCCTGGGCTATATGGCGGTGCAGTGCGTTGCGGGCGGCCTGAGCGGAGACGGCGGCTACGGCTATGACGACGGCGGCATACAGCTTGTGGAGGCGGAGCCCACCCCCACGCCCAGGCCGCAGCTCGCCCAGACGCAGGCGGCGGCGGCGGACGCCACCGTATCCAACCTTGCCCGGGAAAAGCGCACAAAAATAAAGGGCGGCGGCAGGGACGTGTATACCGTAATGGTATATATGTGCGGAACAGACCTCGAGAGCAACTACGGCATGGCCACAGCTGACATAAACGAGATGCTCCACGCCGATCTTTCGGATAAGGTCAACGTAATCATCGAGACCGGCGGCGCGGATAAATGGCAGAATACCGTAATAAGCAGCAAGGTAAACCAGATATACCAGATAAAGAACGAAGGCATACTTCGCCTCGAGTCCGACCTCGGCAAGAAGGCCATGACGAAGGCCGAAACGCTTACCGAGTTCATACGGTACTGCGAGACGAATTTCCCGGCGGACCGTTATTCGCTGATATTGTGGGATCACGGCGGAGGGTCCAACGCCGGCTACGGCTACGACCAGAAATTCCCGAACGGCTCCATGACGCTGGACGTATTCAACAAGGCGCTCAGGGACGCGGGCTGCACCTTCGACTTCATAGGCTTTGACGCCTGCCTTATGGCGACCCTTGAAACGGCGCTGGTGGCCGAGCAGTATTCGGATTACTTCATCGCGAGCGAGGAAACCGAGCCGGGCTGCGGCTGGTACTATACCAACTGGCTTACGGAGCTCAGCAAAAACACCTCCATGGATACCGTATCCATAGGCAAGACCATAATAGACGACTACACCACGGCCTGCCGCCAGCAGTCCTCCTCAAACCAGACCACGCTGTCATTGATAGACCTTGCGGAGCTTTCCGGAACCGTGCCGGAGGCGTTCAATAAGTTCGCCTCCTCCACAGTCGAGCTTATAGATTCCGACAGCTATTCCGTGGTATCCAACGCCCGGAGCAGGGCGAAGGAGTTCTCCTCCGGCATAAACCAGATAGACCTCATAAACTTCGCCGATAATATCGGAACGCCGGAGGCAGAGGCACTTGCGGAGGCGCTGCGCGGCTGCGTAAAGTACAACAGGGTGTCGCGGTCCCTCGCAAACGCCAACGGCATATCCATATACTTCCCCTATCGGAAGCTTTCCTCCATGAACAGCATGGTGGATATATACGACGAGATAGGCATGGACGACGCCTATACCGACTGCATAAGGAGCTTTGCCTCGGTGGCCGCCGGCGGCCAGCTTACCTCCAGCTCCTCCGGCTCCCCGCTCACCTCCCTCTTTGGGGATATGAGCGGCAGCGGCAACAGCGCGGATATGCTTTCCGAGCTGCTCTCCGCGGCGCTTTCCGGCAGCGGCGGCTATTCCTCCTCCGGCGGCTATGCCTCCGCCGGCTCGAGCTATTCCGACCTTTATGATATGTTCGCGGGTATGCGCTCCGCCAAGAATAAGAAGGCCGTCTGGCTGGATAAGGAGGCCATTACCGCGGCTGAGGAGTTCTATTCGGAGAACAGCCTTGACGCATCCCGTCTCATCGCGACCCATAAGGACGGCAAAAACGTGCTTAAGCTTACCGGCGCCGAGTGGGAGCTGGTGCAGGATACGGCGCTGAACGTATTTATAGACGACGGAGAGGGCTACATAGACCTGGGCATAGACAACACCTATGAGTTTGACGACGACCTTGACCTCATACTGGACTACGACAAGACCTGGATAGCCATAAACGGGCAGGCGGTGCATTACGAGTTCATGTCCAACGATGTGGACGGCGATTCCTACGTCATTACCGGCAGGGTTCCGGCGCTGCTCAACGGAGAGCGGGCAGACCTCATACTGGTGTTCACCGACGAGGACCCTTACGGCACTGTCGCGGGGGCGCGGACAGTATACGGCGGCGAGACGGACACCGTAATGAAGGGCCTTATAGATATAAAGCCCGGCGACACGCTGGATTTCCTGTGCGATTATTACAGCTACGACGGGGAGTACCTGGACAGCTACATGCTGGGCGGCCAGATGACGGTGGAGGGAGAGCTTACCATAACCAACGTGGAGCTGACCGGCGAAAAGGCCCTTTCCACCTTCCGCCTGACCGACATATACGGCGCGCAGTACTGGACTGAGGCGCTTAAAAACTGATAAGGCAGGGAACGGCTTTGCCCGGATAAAAACCAACGCCCCCCGCCGCGCGCTTACAGCACGCATGGCGGGGGGCGCTTTGCGTTTTCAGTTGGATCGCTGCAAAACTGCAAGCAGTCTTACTTTGCTTTGAACTCTATAAAAGATCGGCCTGCTTCAGCAACGCTATACCGGCTTTGGCCCTGCGCAGCCCTTTGGCTGACGGCGGCCCGGAAAAATGCGGGCAGGAAGCTATCTCTCAAGATCGAACTTTCCGATCTCCCGCTCCAGCCTGCCATAAAACTGCGCGATATGGCTGCCGTCCACAAGCGCGTGATGCGCCAATATTGAAACAGGCATAACGGCCCTGCCGGATGCCGTAATTGAATATTTGCCCCAGGTGATCCTCGGATTTGACTCGTCATTGCAGGAAACGGGCTGAATAAGGGAGGTGTAATGCAGCCACGGGAGCGTCGATACGAAGTACATGCTCTCAGAGTCCTCATCCTCCTTGATGCCGTTCGCCGCGCAGCTCCGCCTCGCTTCGTCTGCCGCCTCAAAGTAGCCGGACAGGCTCATGTGATGGCGCAGCGTGCAATAGCAATACCCGCCGTCCTGAGTGCGTTCCGTATGGGAGGTGGGGCATTCGGAATATTCTACGATCCGGCCGTCGCGTATCCTCTGCCTGAGCTCCGGAACAGCATCCGCCGCGAGGGCGGCGGCATGAAGGAAGGTAAGATAGAAGGACCGGCCCGTCTCTTTGCTGAAGCGTAAGGCTGCCGTTACGTCCTGCTCAACAGTTACCCCGACGTAAGGGTACTGCAAGGAGCGAAAATAATCAAAATGCGCCTTTCTTGCGTAGCTACTCATATCGATCATACGGACAGACATTTGCGTTTACTCCCCTTTGCGTATATTTCTTATCTCCGGTTTGAGCCTGAATACTGGCTCGCTCTGTTTATTCAATGCGGTTGGCGTCCGCTATCTTTCTGAATTCGTCCTCCATATACTGCTTGAAAAGGGCAAGGCTGGGCTTTGCCAGGTTGTGCATATTCCAGAACATATGCACCGTCCGGTAAACAGGAGACTCGAACGGGATCATAACGCCTGAGTCCTTGAAAAGGGTCGCCCATGACAGGCACGGGGCCAGGGTTATCCCCATGCCCAGATTAAAGTATTGGAGAAGGCAGTAAAGGTCGTTGCTGACTATGGAAATTTTCGGTATAAAACCGGCGTTTTCCGCAACCGCGCTGAAGATCTGGAACATCTGGTTGCTGGTGCTGGAAATTATGAATTTTTCATTTTTCAGCTCCTCTACGGCTACCCTGCTTCTGCCTGCAAGACGGTGACCGTAGGGCACTGCGATGCGTATTTCCTCCCTTAGAAGTATCCTGCTGCTGTCATACTGCGCCATCCGGTCCACGCCGCCTATGCAGAGGTCAAACGGACCGGGATCGCCCCAGTCGTTGTATATGGAGAAGTTTACGCCCGGATAATCCTTTGAAAAGCTGTCAATACAATGGATGCAGGTGTTCCTGTGATACATTATGGCAAGGCGGAGGTCGCCGGAAAGGGCGTCCTTCTTCGCCTTCACCTCTCTCATGCCGCGATCCAGGTGCTCCAGGGCCTTTTCGACCTCGGACATAAAAAGCTGGCCTGGTCCTGTAAGGGTCAGGTGATTTTTGCTTCTGTCAAACAGCTTTGCGCCCAGCTCCGATTCAAGGCTCGATATCGTTTTGGACATTGCGGGCTGGGGGATGCCGTGTACCTTTGCCGCCTGCGAAATATTCAGCATCTTCCCTACGGTATAGAAGTATCTCAGCCTCATCAGATCCATGCCAGATCACCTTTCATAATATATGCTATCAGATATATATTACATATAAAAATATGTATTTTCAATATCTTTTTTACTGTGTTAAAGTAATGCCAACCTGAATGTAAAGTAATAATAAGCAATAGCGGACCGGGCGGCAGCAGGCCGGCACAGGCATCTGCGAAATAATCAGCGCAAATTAAAAAAACAGGAGCAGTACCTTGGAAAGCCTTACCATATCATTTAACGCGATAGTTCCGATGTTTTTGATAATAGCCATCGGCTGCGCATTCAAAAGCGCGGGGTGGATAACCCCTGATGAAGTAAAGCGCTTTAATAAGATCGTATTTCATTCGTTTATGCCAGCAATGCTTTTCCAAAGCATATACGGCTCGGAGCTGTCGAAGCTGATAGACCCGGGATATCTGGCATTCGTGCTGCTCTCGGTGACGGTCACCTTTATTATCGCCATACTTGCGGTGCTTCCCCTGGAAAAGGACGGGGCGAAGCGCGGGGCGATGATACACGCCGCATACCGCAGCAACTACATACTGCTTGGCACGCCGATCGTCGCCGCGCTGACGTCCGACGGCGACACGGGCATGGCGGCGGTGGTGGCCAGCGTGACCATACCGCTCTATACCGTGCTTGCGGTAATAATGCTGGAATATTTCAGGAACGGAAGGCTGCGGCCCGGCGGAATGCTCAGAAGCCTGGCGAAGAACCCGCTCATAATAGCCTCCTTAGCGGGAATAATAGTAAAAATCGCCGGAATACGCCTTCCCGGCGTGCTTGAATCGGCCGTGTCAAAGCTGAACTCGGCCGCGTCTCCGGCAGCGCTGCTGCTGCTCGGCGCAAGCTTCGACTGGAAGCAGGTGGCCGGCGAGAGGCGTAACATCTTAATATCCACCGCTTTGCGCCTGGTGATATTCCCGGCCGTAATGCTTACCGCCGGCGCGCTGATCGGCTACCGAGGCGTGGAGTTTGTCACTCTGATCCCCCTGTTTGCCTCTCCCACGGCCGTAAACACATTTAATATGGATCAGGAGATGGGCGCGGATCTGAACATCGCAAGCGGCGCAATAGCGGTATCAACAGCGCTGTCCTTCGTAACGCTGTTCATATGGATAAGCCTTTTCAAATATCTCGGAATGTTTTGATATAAAAGACGGAGGGGGAACGATATGAACCTCAGTGAACTGAGAAAAGCTGCACGAAATGACCTTAAGGGGAAGTGGCACATCGGCATAATTATCACAATAGTTGCCTTTGTCATAGGCGTTTATTCTTTTGGCCTTATGCCGATGATAAACCTTCCCGCGGAAGAATGGCTCAAGGATCCTTCAATTTTAATAAAAGACTGGAGAAATATATTCTATTTCGACATGCGCTCGGTGCGTATGGGGCTATTCCATCTTCTTGGGGCTGCCGGTGTGCTGGGACAGTGCTACTGCTTTCTGCTTATAGCAAACAATGAGCAATGCAGGATAAGAGATATTTTTCACTGCTACCCTCAAATGGCGCCGGCAATAGGTCTCAGGCTGCTTCGGTCCGTCTATACCTTCATCGGTCTCAGCCTGTTCGTTATTCCCGGAATATATTTGTACTACACATATGCGCTTTCACCCTGGATAATGGCGGACGACCCGAACATAGGCGCGCGCAGGGCTCTTCAGCTCAGCAAGCGCGTCATGAACGGATATAAGATGAAGCTGTTTCTCCTTGATCTGTCCTTTATCGGCTGGTTTGCGCTGTGCGTGCTCAGTATGGGCATTGGGCTGCTGTTCCTGATCCCATATCACTGCACGGCAAGAGCGGAATTTTTTAAAGGGATCAGGAGCAGGTCAAAGCCCGCACAATAAATGCGTTAACTCGCTGCGAATACTTTTTGCAGTGACCATAAAAATAAAAAAGATATCTATATATTTGGCGGGCCCGGCTGAATATGCAGATACCCCGGGAGAGGAGGCAAGTTAAAAGAGTAACCGCAATTATAAGGGCCAAACAAGGATAACACACAAGAGAAACTTTGGAGGGAATATGGAAGCTATCAAAAAGCAAAAGAAACACTTTGAAGTG
Source organism: uncultured Clostridia bacterium (assembly GCA_937900325.1). GTDB lineage: Bacteria > Bacillota > Clostridia > Christensenellales > CAG-138 > SFEL01. The sequence continues at coordinate 43,411 of CALCEX010000216.1, forward strand.
CCTGGTACGTATGTAATACTTACCGCACTGATCATACTGATGATACTGCTTACCTACATACTGCCCGCAGGTACATATGATTTCGCGGAAGACGGCAAGACCGTTATCCCCGGAACCTATCATCATGTTGAAAGCAACCCCGCAGGTATAATGGACTTCTTCAATTGCTTCTTTAAGGGCATGAGCAAGGGTTCCGGAACTATCTTCCTTATCTTCATGATCGGCGGCGCTTTCAAGATGCTTGAAGATACCGGCACTATCAAGGCCGCAATAGCATGGCTGATAAAGAAGACCAAGGGCAACTATAAGATCATATTGCCCGCAATAGGCATCATGATGGCCGCTCTGGGCTCGGTGGGCGCCGGCAACAACATAGCCCTTGCTTTCGCACCCATAATGATAATGGTATGTAAAAAGCTGAAGCTTGACCCCATCGTGGCAGTCGCAGCAATGTATATACCTTCCAGCACCGGTACCGTGTCCTCCCCTATCGAACCCTTCAACACCCTTATAGGTCAGGAGATCGCCGGTCTGCCCCAGATGTCCGGCGCGGGCGTTCGCCTTATTGCGTGGATTGTTTTCGTAGGCGTTGCCATAGGCTACATTGTCCGCTATGCTAACCGCATAAGCAAGGATCCCAGCAAGTCCATAGTTGGCTGCTATACTGATGACGAAGAGGTCGGAAATCAGGATGCTGCTCTTGCAGACGTTGCCGATAAGCTGACCGTGCGTCACGTTCTCTGCCTTGTCGTGCTGCTGGCCGTTTTCGTGGTATACGCATACGGCACCATAAAGTACACCTGGGGTATCTCTCAGCTGGGCGCCTGCATGATGATCCTTGCCTTTGCATCCGGCATCATCGGCGGCATGACTCCCGACCAGATGGAAAAATCCTTCACAGCCGGCGCAAAGACCATGACCTATTCCGCGCTGCTGGTTGGCTTTGCCAATGCTCTTAGCGTAATAATGACTGATGCAAACATCATGCATACCGTTATAAACGCTATATCCATTCCTCTCGGCGCTCTGCCCGCCGCCCTTTCCGCAGTCGGTATGTTCATCGTTAACCTGCTGATGAACATCTTCATCTCCTCTTCTTCCGGCCAGGCTTACGTTATCATGCCCCTTATGGCGCCTCTTGCGGACGTCGTGGGAGTTACCCGTCAGGTAGCCGTTTCCGCTTACTGCTTCGGCGAAGCCATCGGCAACCCTCTGTTCCCCACCGCCGCCCTGATCATGGGCATCTGCGGTATAGCGGGCGTAAAGTACGACAAATGGCTTAAGTTTGTAGTGCCCCTTACCGGAATACTCTGCGGTCTGGCGGTAATATTCCTGGTAGTTACTCAGACTCTGGGTTGGTCCTGATAACTCACCGCGGTAAAGACACACTTACAATGCAGGCGCGGCAAAACGCGCCTGCTCCATCGGATAAGCCGAAATAAAAAGAAAGGAACATAAACCATGGCAAAAGAACTTTCACATGTTGTCGAACGTTTCCTTCGCTACGTCAGGGTGGATACTCAGTCTGCACATAACTCTGCTGCCATACCTACCACCGAAAAGCAGAAGGATCTGGCGCGAATGCTTGTAAAAGAACTGGAAGAACTGGGCGCCGCCGATATCAGGCTGGATGATGCCGGCTGCGTATATGCGACCATTCCCGCAAACTGCGATACCGAAGCGCCCGTCGTTGGATTTATCGCCCATATGGATACCACTCCGGATGCTTCCGGCACCAACGTCACTCCCCGCATAATAGAGAACTATGACGGCAAGGACATCGTGCTCAACGCGGAAAAAGACATCGTAATGAGAACAGAGGTATTTGAGCATATGCTCAAATACGCAGGCCAGGATCTTATCGTTACCGACGGCACCACTCTGCTGGGCGCAGACGACAAGGCCGGCGTTGCAGAGATAATGAACATGGTGGAATACTTCCATACCCATCCCGAGGTAAAGCACGGTACCATCAAGGTCGGCTTCACTACCGACGAGGAAGTGGGCAAGGGCGGCAAGTATTATGATATTGATTACTTCAACGCCGATTTCGCCTACACCTTTGACGGACAGACCACCGGCGAGATAAACGCCGAAACCTTCAACGCCGCCGATGCAAACGTTACCATTCATGGCGTTCAGGTACATCCCGGCCGCGCCAAGGATAAGATGATCAACGCTATCACCGTAGGACGCAAGTTCGACGAGCTGGTTCCCGAGGCACAGACCTGCGAGCACGTTGACGGCCGCGAAGGCTATTATCATATAACCAACTTCAACGGTACCGTAAGCAAGACCACCATGAAATATCTCATAAGGGACTTCAGCATGGAAGGCTTCCTGGCCCGCAAGGCTCATATGCAGAAGATAGCCGATTTTCTCAACAGCGTGTATGGTGAGGGCACCGTTGAGCTGGAGCTTGTAGACTCCTATTTCAGCATGTACGAAGTGATCAGGCCCATGCCCATAATTCTTGACCACGCGCGTAAAGCTATCAGGCAGGAGGGTATCGTACCCCGCGAAGTACCCATTCGCGGCGGCACAGACGGCTCCATTCTATCAGGAAGAGGGCTTCCCTGCCCCAATATTTCCACCGGTTACCAGAATGGCCACAGCGTATATGAGTATGTTTCCACCGAAGCGCTGGAAACCTGCGCACGCATATGTATAAACCTCGCTGCTTCCTTCGTTGAGTAAGCCTCGCCAATACCTTCCCCGCCGCCGCCCATTTGCAGGTGTTTTCCATGGCGGCGGGGCAATTGCTGTCTGCGGGCCGGCAAGTCCGCTGCCTGCCCGCGGAATTATTTATGTGAATAAAGGCATTTTTGTTAAATAGACGATATGGCAAAAAGCTTCGGATACGTTCCGCAAGGATTTTGCGAGGGGTAAATATGAATTACGAGCTTGGATACGGCAGGGGTATTCAGAAAATAGAAATACCCGATACTAACCTTATGGGGGTGCTTTTGCCGGAAAACGCGGCCGCTGAGCGAAGCGAAGAACAGGAAGTGCTCAGAGCTCTTAACGAGCCTATAAAAAGCCTGAAGCTGCGCGAAATAATACGGCCGGGCGAAAAGATCGCCATAGTCGCCAGCGATATGACCCGTCCAATGCCCACGGCAAAAGTAATGCCCGCGCTGCTGGATGAACTTTACAGCGGCGGGGCCAGGCCGGAAGACATAACCCTTGTGTTCGCCATAGGCAGCCACCGCCATCATACCGATGAAGAGCGGAAAATGCTGGCCGGGGAAAGGGCCTGGCGGGAAATACGCTGCGTGGACAGCGACCCCGGCGACTGTATACATCTCGGCACAACCTCCGGAGGGACTCCCGTTGATATAACGCGGACAGTGGCCGAAGCCGACAGAAGGATATGTCTTGGAAATATAGAATATCACTACTTTGCCGGTTACAGCGGCGGGGCAAAGGCCATAATGCCGGGAGTATCCACCCGCGCCGCGATCCAGTCCAACCACAGTAGAATGACCGATCCCTCGGCGGCAGCGGCAAAGCTGGATGGGAATCCCATACGGGAGGATATAGAAGAAGCCGGGCGCATATGCGGCATTGATTTCATACTGAATGTAGTTCTGGATGATCATAAACGCATAGTCAGAGCTTTTGCCGGTGACCCTGAAAAGGCTCACAGGGCAGGCTGCCGGGCTCTCGATATGCTATATGGCAAGCATATAACCTCCCCGGCGGATATAGTTGTCGTGTCCCCCGGGGGCGAGCCAAAGGACATCAACCTTTATCAGGCGCAGAAAGCGCTGGATAACGCAAAACACGCCGTAAAAAGCGGCGGAGTAATAATACTGACAGCCGCCTGCGCCGAGGGCCTGGGCGAAAGCACCTTTGAAGAATGGATGACCGAGGCGTCAAAGCCCGGTGATCTGATACAGCGGATAAAAAAGGAATTTAAGCTGGGCGGTCATAAGGCTGCCGCCATAGCAATGGTAATGCAGAACGCAAGCATATATCTTGTGTCAGACCTGCCGCCGGAGCTTGTCAGGGGCATCTTCTTCACACCCTTCAAAAGCGCTCAGGAGGCGCTTGACGAGGCTTTTCGCAAACTGGGCCGCAACGCAGGGGTCCTGCTGATGCCCTGCGGCGGATCGACGCTGCCGCTTTTGAAATAATTATTTGACGTACAGGAGAAGTAAAAAATGGATTACGCAAAAGAATCTCTCAGACTTCATCGGGAATGGAAGGGCAAAATAAGAGTAGATTCTGCCGTGACGCTTAAGACCATGCAGGACCTTTCCCTCGCCTATACTCCCGGCGTGGCTCAGCCCTGCCTTGAAATACAGAAGGACTTGAGCAAAAGCTACGAATTGACCCGCAGATGGAACATTTGCGCCGTAATAACCGACGGCAGCGCGGTGCTGGGCCTCGGCGATATAGGCCCGGAAGCCGGTATGCCCGTGATGGAAGGAAAATGTGCGCTGTTCAAGGAATTCGGCGGCGTGGACGCATTCCCCATATGCGTAAAAACAAAGGACGTTGATGAATTTGTAAATACGGTAGCCCTGATATCCGGCTCCTTCGGCGGCATCAACCTTGAGGATATAGCGGCTCCGCGGTGCTTTGAGATAGAACGCAGGCTGAAGGAAAAATGCGATATCCCCGTATTTCATGACGATCAGCACGGCACGGCCGTGATAACCCTTGCCGGCCTTACCAACGCCCTTAAGCTGGTAAAGAAGAAAAAGAAAGACGTAACCGTGGCGATCAACGGCGCGGGCGCCGCTTCGGTTGCAATAACCAGGCTGCTGCTTTCCGCGGGCTTCAGGAATATAATCATGTGCGACCGCGCGGGCATTATATTCGCCGGAAGGGAAAACGACATGAATCCTGTTAAAGAAGAAATGGCGCAGATCACCAACCCCGGCGGCAGAAGGGGCAGCCTTGCCGACGCCCTCATAGGCGCGGACGTATTTATCGGCGTTTCCGCACCAAACACGGTTACGGGAGAAATGGTAAGCCGCATGGCCAAAGACGCGATAGTGTTCGCCTGCGCAAACCCCACCCCCGAAATATTCCCTGAGGAAGCAAAGGCGGCGGGCGCAAGGGTGATCGCCACCGGGCGCAGCGACTATCCCAATCAGGTAAACAACGTACTGGCCTTTCCGGGCATATTCAGAGGAGCCTTCGACGTGCGCGCATCCGACATAAACGAAGAAATGAAAATGGCCGCCGCCCACGCTATCGCCTCCCTTGTAAGCGACGAGGAGCTTAGCGAGGACTACATACTGCCCAGGGCCCTTGACGATAGGGTAAGGGAAGCCGTGTCCTCCGCGGTCGCAAAGGCGGCGAGGGAAAGCGGAGCGGCCCGCATATAGCCTCCTTATATTTTCTCGCTAAGCAATACAACGGAACCGAAGCTTCGTCAAAATAAAAAACGAGGCGAGACTATGAACAAGTACGAAGTCCACGGAAAGCAGCCGCCTTGTAATTGCCACGGAGGAGGGCCGCGAGCTGCTCAACCATGTGGACAAGCACTATAAGATACCCGGCGTTTAATAAGCCGGCGCCGTGCAACAAACGAAAGGAGCGGCGGGCTTTACAGCCCGGCGGCAACTATGGCACAAATATTTGAAACCGCAATGCTGGTGCTGTTCGGAATATCATGGCCCATCAACATAGCGAAATCCATAAAATCCAGAACAGCGAAAGGAAAAAGCATGCTTTTTGAGCTTTGTATTTTCTCGGGCTATGTCGTTGGCCTCGTCGGCAAGCTTGTCAACGGCAGCATAACCTATGTTGTAGCGGTCTACGTATTGGATGTCATAATGGTAACCGCAGACCTTATACTTACCCTGAGAAACCTCAAGCTGGACAAGCTCCGCAGCAGCGCCGCAAAACAGCAGGCAAAAAGCATATAGCAACGAAAACCGTCCGGCAAAGGCCGGACGGTTTTTTTGTTATGCAATCTCAGATATCGAGGATTTCCCGCCTCCGCGCCTGCGTTTTTTCATGACAAATGCAAAGGCCTTTATATATCCGCTTCCAGCCCTATGCCCATCTCCTTCGCCCTGGCGTATATGCGCCGGGCGGCGACGATATCCAGCACCGCGGAGCCTACGGACTTGAAGAAGGTTATCTCCGTGTCGCTTTCGCGGCCGGGGGTTACGCCGTTTATAAGCTGGCCCAGCTCGCCCGTGATGCGGTCCTTGCTGTACTCGCCCCTGTCGATGGGCTGAAGTATGTCCCCCGCCTCCCCGAGCACGCCCTCAAGGGTGTCCGCGTAGACCTTGCCGGCGTGGGTAAGGGTGTAGGAGTCTATCTCTACCATGTCGTAGGTAAAGGAGCCTATGCCGTTTACGTGGGCGCCGGGCTTTAGCAGCCTGCCGTCAAACACGGGAGAGGTGGCCGTGGTGGCGGCGGTGACGATATCCGCATCGGCTACCGCCTCCTGAGGGGAATGCACGGCGGTTATCCTCGTATTGAACCTGCCGACGAACTTTTCGCTCATGGAGCGGGCAAAGGCCTCCGCCCTTTCAAAGCTGCGGCAGTAGACCTTTGCAAGCTCTATATCCCGAACGGTGAGGACCGCCTCGAGCTGGCCCTCCGCCTGCCCGCCCGCGCCGAAGAGGGCGAAAACGCGGCTGTCCTTTCGGGCGAGAAGGTCTGTGGCCGCACCCGCGACCGCGCCTGTGCGCACCCGCGTCAGGTATGTTCCGTCCATGAGGGCGGAGACCGCGCCGGTGGAGTCGTCCATCAGCACCATTGTGGCGGGGACGCTGGGAAGGCCCCGCTTCGGGTTGTCCGGGTATACGGATACTATCTTTACGCCCAATGCGGAAGCGCCGGGGGCGTAGCCGTACATAAACAGCGCCGAGCCGTTATATGCCGGCACAGGGAGGTTTGCGCGGAGGGGTATGTCGGTATCGCCCGCGGAATAGAGCGCAAGGGCGTCCTTATCCGCCTGTATGGCCTCCGCCATGGTGAACACCTTGGCCATATCCTCTCTTGTGAGCAGGGTTATCATGATATATATGCGTCCTTTCAAAATAAATTTTTCGATATGGATGTCCCTTTTCTGATTTTACGGCAGCGCGGTGCGCAAAGTCAATATGACGAAAAAAGAGGGCTTGCGCCCTCTTTTTTATTGCCGCCCTTTCTTCCTGCCCTTTATAAGCCCCGCCGCCATAAGCGCGGCCAGCGCCGCCAGGCCGCCGCCGATCACCGTGGGCGCGCTGCCGCCCCTGGGCGGTTGGTATTCCGGCGCGCCGGTGCTTACCGGGGCGGGCTGCTCCGCCGCGGGCGGCACCTCCACAGTCGGGTCGTCCAGGCTTATCCAGAGGTTCCGGTAGCCGTACCAGTAACCGACGAAGCCCCATTTTCGGCCTTCGCCGTCGGTATATGTCTTGCTTACGGATATTTTGCCGCCCAAAGCGCTCAGGCTTTCGTCATAGTCCTCCCTCTCGGAACCGGGATAATCGTAGAATATTATGGAGTCCCCCTCCATGCCGTTCGCGTCCAGCTCCACCGTCTCGTCCTTTATTTCGTCCTTATGATCCTTCTCAAACTCCACCCAGTCGTATTTTACCTTGAAGTCATAGAGGTTTATCCAGCCCTCGCCGCTGTTTGTGAGCGCCCACTGCGCGCCGTTTTTATCGGTATAGAGCCACTGGCAGAATTCCTCGCTTCCGTTGTCGATGCGCCTTATCTCCCCCTTGTCCGGCGCCTTGTATACCGGGGCGGAGCCGTTCTCGCCGGAGGCTATATACGTTCTGCCGTCCTGATAGACGCAATCCTCTCTGTGCCTTTCGTAAAAGCTGTCCTCCGGCTCCCATATCACGTCCGCAAGAGCCGCGCAGGGCAGAAGCAGCATCGCCGCCGTCAGCAGCATACAGAGCATTTTCTTCATATATCCGTTCCTCCTTTAAAATAGCAGCTTTATTATAAGCCCGCTCCCGAAGGACAGGGCGTTGAGGCAGAATGAAAAAGTCATGGGCCGGGAAATGCCGGCGGCCCGCCTTTTATAGGCGTACCCTTCGGCAAGCGCCGCAAGCAGCTCCATAGCCGCGACAGCCGGGGCGTACAGCCCGGGCCTGAGGCTTTTTACCAGCAGCGATACGTATACCGCCGGCGGGTTGGTCATGAGGTTCGCGAGGGCGATTAGCCGCAGGTCGTCCTTCTTTTTCAGCAGCAGCCCTGCGGAAAGCTCTATTGTCTCCGTAAGCAGCAGCGAGACCGCCATAGCGTAAAGCATCAGTTTTTCCCCACCCCTATGCGTATCAGCATGATCGAGATAAGGCATATTATGGCGTAATCCTGCCCGCTGCCCGTCGCCCCGATAAAGGCGGGCAGCATGCCCACGAACAGCCCGAGGGTCAGCAGGCCGAAGGCGGTAGCCCTTCCCTCAGGCAGCAGATCTCCCGCGGCGTAAAGCGTGACCGGCATGGACATATTAAAAAGCAGCAGCCCCAGCGCGCCCGGCAGCGGGAAGGCGGAGAAAATCAGCGCGATGGCGGCGGCGCTGAGGGTAAAGGTGGTGGAGCGCACCTCGCCGAATCTGTCCGAGGTGAAGCCGCCTATGCACTTGCCGCCCGCCACGCACAGGGCGGCTATCCACGCCCACGCCCCGGCCTTCCAGGGGAAGGACATTATCACCCCGCCGTAGCTTCTCAGCGCCACCACCGCAAACAGGCTGACAAGGCGAAGCCACTGCGCCCTGCCCTGCGGCAGCTCAGGGCTGCCCGGCCTTGCCCCGTCCTTGCAGCATAGCATGACCGCCGCAGCGCAAACGAGCATGAGGCAGAGGGCGAAGGCGGCAAAGCTCCGCCCCGTCCCCGCCGCCATCGCCCCAAGGAATATGCCCATGGCGCCGGGCGAAACGTATATTCCAAGGTATTTTGCCCCCGGCGTAGCGGCCATTACGTCCGCGCCGCCGCCTATATGGAAGGCCGCGTTGCCCAGCCCGCATACGATGGCGGTAAGCATGGGCGAAGGGAGCAGCCCGCCCAGCGCCACCAGAAGGCAGCCTATGGCGGAAAAATACCTGCCGCCGCCATATCTGTCCGCCAGCACGCCTGCGGGCAGCTGCATGGCGAAGGCGCAGAAGTTATATATGAGCAGCGCCATGGCCTTATCCGAGGCCGCCCTGGCCGCCGGCAGCACCAGCATTATGCAGCACAGATCCACGGCGAAATGCGCCGCCGAATACACCGCTACAAGTCTTTTTACAGTTTTGCTCAGCATAGCCGCCCCTCCATACGGGACAATACCCGCGATTATTCAATATACATATATAACTATACCATCGTCCGGCAGGGGCGCGCAAGGCCATACCGGGCGCGATACCGCAAGCTGCGTTTTCGCGGATGAGCCGCCAAAAGAAGAGCAGGCATGACCGGGATCACGCCTGCTGCGGGAAATTTGAGTTTTGTTTATTATGATTTTTACTGGGCGCTTTCCCCCTGCCGCTCCTTCGCCGCTTCCTCCTCCTCGAGCACACGGTAGGCGACCTTGCCGACCAGCGTCTTGGGAAGCTCGGGGCGGAACTCCAGCTCCCGGGGCATGGCGTACTTTGCAACGTACTTTGAGCAGTGCTCCAGTATGTCCTTTTTCAGCTCCTCGCTGCCCTCATAGCCGGGCTTGAGCATTACGAAGGCCTTTACCCGCTGTACCCTTATGGGATCCTTTACGCCTATGACGCAGGCAAGGTGTACCGCTTCGTGCGCTTCCAGCACATTCTCTATCTGGGAGGGGTATACGTTGTAGCCGTTGGTGATTATCATGCGCTTTATGCGCTGGCGGAAGTATACGAAGCCCTCCTCGTCCATTTTGCCCAGGTCGCCGGTATGCACCCATATGAGGCCGTCGCCGTGATCCTTCATGGTATCCGCCGTCTCCTTGGGGTGGTTCACATAGCCGAGCATTACCGTGGGGCCGGCAAGGCATATCTCGCCCTCCTCGCCGTATGGGACCTCGTCTGTGGTGCCGGGCTTTACTATTTTATAGTAGGTATCCGGGAAGGGCAGGCCGATGCTGCCCTCCTTTGCCCTGTGTATGGGGGTAAGGCAGCTTGCGGTAACGCATTCGGTGGTACCGTAGCCCTCGCGGACCCTGATGGTAGCGCCGTGGGCTTCAAGGAAGGCGTCAAAGCGCTTCTTCAGCTCCACAGAGAGGGAATCCCCGCCGGAGAATACGCCCATCAGGCAGGAAAGCTCCAGACCGTCCGCCTCCGGCACCCTGAGCAGCGCCTCAAACAGCGAGGGCACGCCCGCGATCAGGTTGGGGCGGTGCTTTTTGAGCAGCTGCGCGTAGCTCTTGGGGGTAAAGCGGGGTATAAGTATGCAGTGGCCGCCGTTGGCCAGCATGGAGTGAATGCTTACGCCAAGGCCGAAGCCGTGGAACATGGGCATTATCGCGAGCATCTTGTCGCCGGGGCGGAAGAAGCTGTTGGTGGCTATTATCTGGGCCGCCAGGGCGTTGAAGTTAAGGTTGGAAAGGCTTATGCCCTTCATGGTGCCGGTGGTGCCGCCGCTGTAAAGTATGGCGGCGGGAGCGTTGGCGTCCCTGTGGCAGCGGTAATCGGCCGCGCCCTCGCCCTTCCTGAGGAAGTCCTTCCACCAGATGAAATCATTTCCCTCGGGCTTTTTTATCTTGCGGCCCTCCGTGAGCTTATAGCCCAGCCTCATTATCGGTGAGAGGGCGTCCGCCACGGAGGTTATGATAAGATGGGGCAGCTCGACCTCGCGGCGCACCTCGGCGAACTTATCATAGAACTGATCCAGGGTCAGGGCCGCTACGCTTTCGGAGTCCCGCAGGCAGAAGGCTATCTCCTTTACGGCGGAAAGGGGGTGTACCATATTGGCTATCGCGCCCACCATGTTTACGGCGTAGAACATGGTGACGGTCTGGGGGGCGTTGGGCATACAGATGGTCACCTTGTCCCCTTCCTTTATCCCCATTGCCCTCAGGGCCCTTGCGCAGGCGTGTATGTCCTCTATCGCCTTTTTATAGGTCGTGGCTTTGCCCATGAAGTCATAGGCCGTATAGTCCGGGTACTTTTCCGCCATATGCTCGAAGGCTTCCTCCAGCGTACCCATGAAGTAATCCAGATGCGCGGGGCATTCGGGATCGTAGCTTTTGAGCCAGGGGGCCTTCGCGGTGACGCGGCTTTCGTCTATGGGTCTGTATACGTATGCTGTATCGTTCATATCAAAAATCAACTTCCTCGTTAGATTTCTGCTCCAGAAGCTCCGGGTGGGCGAGCAGGTGCTTCAGGAGCTTTATGGTCTTTGAGTAATAATAACCGTCGGCAATGCGCTCATCCAGCGTAATGCCAAGGTCGATGACCTCCCGCATTTGTGCGGAGCCATCCTCCCGGTAGAAGGGGGCCATGTGCTTTTCGCCTATTACCACGAAGATGGAGGTGGTGCCCCAGTTGGACAGATGATGATACCCGGCGTGAAGCCCTATGCTGCCAAGGTTGGTTATGAATACCGTAGCCCGGTTCGGATCCTCCTTTATGAGAAAATCAGGCACCTTGCCCCTCCGGTCGAGGGAAAACAGCAGCTTCATGACCAGGCGCATTATAAAGGGCGGCAGGCGGAGCAGCAGCCCCATTTTGTCGGTTGAGTTATCCTCCGCCGAGCTTTTGCGGAAGGAGGTCACCCTCGCCTTTATGCTCTGGTGAATGGTGTCGATGTTGTCGTCGTCCCCGAAGGCCTTGTAGAATACGGATTCCGAGGATTCGTCCGCGAATTTGCGCTTTACCATGAAGGCGGCGGTTATCCATCTGCGCTGGTATATCCTGTTGCCTGAGATGAAGCGGTTCATCTTGGGCCTCAGGGTTATGGTGCGTATGAGCGCCGCAACTATGGCGTGGAGGTAGGTATACTTGAAATCCGGGTCGCTCCCGGTCTTTTTTTCGAGGTATTCGTTCAGGGCGGTTATGTCTATCTGCTCCTGAATAAACGCCTCGTTGTCAGCCCTGTTCGGGTAAAGGTAGGGCATGAAGCCGTGCAGGGGGTCAAGGTCTTTAAGCCATACGCCGTCCTTGCGGTCGCCCCTCTTTATCCTTTCAGCCATCTTGATTATTCCTCCCGTAAGGTAGAATCATTATAAGTCCATTTATGGATTATATCATACAAATTTGTGGAATAATAGCGGCTGAGGCAGAAAAATTAAAAAATTTTAATGTTTTGCCCCCTCGGGCGTATACGGCTTTTGAACGCTTGAACGTATCCGTATGTTAGCCACAATAATCGCCCTACAAATTTCCGCAGGGAAAAGAGATTTCATCCCTTTTCCTGCCTTAAAATTATTTTATCAAAATTCGTTATTTGAGGAAAGCATTTTTATGTAAGAAATAAACGCAAGAACGGTCGCCCTTTTGTTGACTGATACGCGAAAATAATGTACAATATGTGTAGTATATTTTGAATGATGTCCAAAAGTAAGAGTTTAAAAGCTATTTCGGAGCGATCCATGTGAAAGATCGCGGAAACCGTATGCGGCAATCCCGTTTATGGGGCTGCGGGCGCCGTATAATTATTACGGACAGCGGGACGCCTGAAACAAAAACAAAAAACTCTGCTTAGGCAGAGTTTAAGCTCACACACTGTGAATTCGTAGAACGATGATCTCGCTGAAAGCTTATTTGAACTTGTAGTATAAATTCAGATGGTTTCTGAATATTTTTATCATATCACCGTATTTAAAAAATGTCAATACATTTTCGGAGGAACATTATGAAAAGCAACGGAAATCAGAAAAGAATATCGGATTATTACATCGGGCTTGACGCGGGAACGGATTCCGTGGGATGGGCAGTGACCGATCCGGAATATAATGTTCCAAGATTCAGAGGCAACGCCATGTGGGGCGTGAGACTTTTTGAGAGCGCGAACACCGCCGCCGAAAGACGGCAGCAGAGGACCGCGAGAAGGCTCAATGCGAGAAAGCGCCAGCGTCTCGGACTGCTCGAATTGCTGTTTGCCGGGGAGATTTCAAAGATTGATCCGGCGTTCTTTATACGCATGAAGGAAAGCTCGCTTTTCGGCGAGGATACGACCGAGAACTCGGAGTATCCTCTTTTCAACGATGAAAATTATAACGACAGGGACTATTTCAAGGCATATCCGACGGCGTACCACCTGAGAAACGAGCTGGTTTCGTCCGATAAGCCGCATGACGTTCGTCTTGTGTATCTTGCGATCCATCACATTCTGAAAAGCCGCGGGCATTTTCTTTTCGATATGGAGCTTTCCGGCGAGTATCATACGGTCGATGATCTGCTTGACGAGCTTAATAAGCGGCTGCTCAACGAATACGGCGTGAAAGCGGAATTCAAGGACAAAGAGGCCTTTGTTTCCGTAATAACCGACAGGAACGCCGGAATTACCGAAAAGAAAAAGCGGATAAAAGATCTCGCGGTGGTAAAGGGCGAAACGGAGCAGCTCGATCAGCTCGATCCCATGGAGGCGCTCTACATGCTTACGGGCGCGGCTGTCAATCCTTCCGCTCTCTTTTGCGATGAAAGCCTGAAGCCGTCGAAACGGCTGACGCTTGATTCGGATATAAGCGAGACTGCGGATGATCTTGCGGAAACGCTCGGCGAGAGCAGATTCGACCTTATTATGCAGCTTAAGCGGATATTCGACGCCGCCAAGCTTTCGCAGATGCTCGGGAGCCATCAGTACATATGTAAGGCGAAGGTGGAGCAGTTCAACACGAACAAAAGCGACCTGCGCCGGCTGAAGGATTTCGTAAAGGAGAATGCGCCGGGCGAATACAATGAAATCTTTTGCAAAAAGAAGGACAAGCTGAACAACTATGCCGCGTACAGCGGCAGGACCCGGCGCTCGGGAGAATATTCCTGCAAGCGAGAGGATTTCTGCAAATATCTTCTGAAAAAGCTGCCGGGACTTGAAAGCGCAGACGGATACGGCGATATTTTCAGAAAGATAAAGAACAACGATTTTCTCCCAAAGCTGAAGGGAAGCGAAAACAGCGTTATCCCGAATCAGCTTCACCTGAAGGAATTGAAAAAGATCCTCGACAATGCGGAAAACTATCTCGAATTCCTGAGCGCAAGGGACGGCGACGGCATAAGCGTTAAAGAAAAGATCATCTCGGTTTTCGGATTCAGGATACCATACTATGTGGGACCGCTGAATACTAAATCCCCGAATTCATGGGCAGTGCGGACGGATGAAAAAATCTATCCGTGGAACTTTGATAATAACGTCGATACCGAGAAAAGCGCGGAGGCGTTTATCAAAAGGCTGATAAACAAATGCCCATATACCGGCGACGACGTTCTTCCCCGGGAATCTCTTCTTTACAGCGAATTCTGCGTCCTGAACGAGATAAATCCGCTGGCAGTGAACGGAAAGCCTCTTCCGGCGGAGCAAAAGAACGAAATTTTTGATGAGCTGTTTTTGAAATCGTATTCAAAGGTTACTAAAAAATCGATAGGAAAATTCCTGCTGAGAAAAGGCTATATAAAAGAAGGAGACGAAATATCCGGTATAGACGATACTGTTAAATCAAAGCTGAAATCGTATCACGATTTTTCGAGGATCATGGGCGTTCGGGAAAACCGTGAAATGATAGAGAAGATCATCAAGGCGGTTACGATTTTCGGAAACGACAGGAAGATGCTCAAGCGGTGGCTGGAGAAGAACTGCGGCGATCTCGAAAAGAGTCAGGTAGATTCGATATGCCGCCTCAGCTACGGCGATTGGGGAAATCTTTCCGAAACGCTGCTTACCGGGATCTACACTCCCGACGAAAACGGCGAGGCGCGCTCCATCATACAGATGCTTCACGAGACAAACAACAATCTCATGCAGCTTCTGAGCAAAAGGTATTATTTCGGGGAAAACGCCGAGAAATATCGGAATGAAAAATACGCGCCGAGCGACAGTCTGCTCGATATGATGGACGGAATGTATCTTTCGCCGGCCGTCAAGCGCAGCCTGCTGCAAAGCATAAAGATCGTCGATGAGATCGTGGATGCCAGGAAGTCCGCGCCGAGAAAAATATTTATCGAGGTCGCCCGTGACAGAGAAAAGGATAACGTAAAGGAACGCACGGTGTCGAGAAAGGCAAAACTGACCGAGCTCTACAAATCCTGCGGGAAAGAGTATACCGAACTTTATAACGAGCTGCTTTCGAGGGATGAGAGCGAGCTGAGAAAGGACGCGCTTTATCTTTATTACACGCAGCTCGGAATATGCCTCTATTCCGGCGAGAAGATCGAGCTCGAAAGGCTGAGCACGGATTACGATATTGATCACATCTTCCCGCGGTCGCGCATCAAGGACGACAGCCTGGATAACCGCGTGCTTGTAAAAAGAAAGTATAACGAGGAAAAAGGCAACAAATATCCCTTAAAGAAGGAATGGCGGAATAAAAATATGCCCTTGTGGAGAATGCTCAGGGACAAGCACCTGATCTCCGACAAAAAATACGAGCGGCTTGTAAGGACCGAGGAGCTGACGGAGGAAGAGCTTTCCTCCTTCGTCGCACGGCAGCTTGTGGAAACAAGGCAGTCCACAAAGGCTCTCTGCGCGATCTTAAAGGCAATTTACGGCGATGCCGGCACCAAGATCGTGTACTCGAAGGCGGGGAACGTATCCGATTTCCGCCATGAAAACAATATAGTAAAATGCAGAGACGTGAACGATCTGCATCACGCGAAGGACGCCTATCTGAATATCGTAGTCGGAAATGTTTACGACACGAAATTCACGGGGGATTTCTTCCGGAATATCAAGAAATATGCCGACAGCAACAGCTACAGCCTGAATGCGGTATTCAAATTCAACGTAAACGGCGCATGGGATACGGAAAGATCCATGGCTAAGGTCAGATCCGTACTTCAGAAGAACAATATTCTTGTATCGAGAAGGTCGTATGAGGCGAAAGGCGCTTTGTTTGATTTGCAGATCATGCCGGCGGGAAAAGGTCAGCTGCGCATCAAAGAGAATAAGCCGATCGAAAAGTACGGCGGATACAATAAGATCACCGGAGCGTATTACTGTGTCGTCGAGCACACCGTGAAGGGTAAAAGAAGCAGAAGCATCGAGCCGGTGTTCCTGTATAAAAAAACTCTTTACGAGAGCGACCCGGTCGCATATTGCCGCGAAATACTCTCGCTTGAAGAGCCCAAGATCATATACCCGAGGCTGCTTACGGGCGCGCTTGTTGAAATCGACGGCAAACGGCTTTATATATGCGGAAGAACCGGAGATTCTTTATCGTGCAGGCACGACTATCAGCTTGCGCTGTCCGCATCCGACGAAAAATACATAAAAGCGCTTTCACAGCATGTGTCCCGCTGCAATGCAGAGAAAAACGACAACGTACCGCTCTCTCTGAAAAGCGATATTTCAAGGGAAAACAACGTGAAGCTGTATGAGCTGTTTGTGGCAAAATTACAGGCTCCAGTGTATTTCCGGCTGTTTTCAAAGCAGCTTGAAAAGCTGCAGAATGAAGCCGAAAAATTCCGTGGGCTTTCTTTGACCGGACAGTGCCGCCTGCTTCTTGAGATACTGAAGTTCTTCAAGTGCGACCGGCAGCTGACGGATTTATCCGCAATAGACGGTCCTTCAAAATCCGGAAGCATAACATTCAACAAATCGCTTGACAAGGTCAAGTCGGCGTTCCTTATAAACAGCTCCGTCACCGGGCTTTATCGGTATAAAACCGATCTGCTGAAGTAATATGAGCTGGCGTGTTGTGGTGGTATCAAGCAAATCCAAGCTTGATTATAAGATGGACTATCTCGTTGTGCGCAGCGCCGACACTGTAAAGCGGGTTCACCTGAGCGAGATCTCGGTACTGCTCATTGAATCCACCGCGGTGTCGCTTACCGCATACCTGCTCTGCGAGCTTTCCAGGAGAAAGATCAGCGTTATATTCTGCGACGAAAAACGGTATCCCCATGCTTCCGTCCTGCCGATTTACGGAAGCCACGATACAGGACTCAAATTCCGCAACCAGATAAAATGGAACGACCATACGAAAAGCTTCGTCTGGGCAGAGATCGTCCGTGCCAAGATATACGGGCAGATCTCGGTTTTGAAGGAATGCGGAAAGGATAACCGCGATCTGCTTGAACAGTATACCGGCGAGATCGAGCCGGGGGACATAACGAACCGCGAGGGGCACGCCGCAAAGGTGTACTTCAATTCTCTTTTCGGTATGGATTTTTCGCGCAGCCAGGACAACAACATAAATGCTGCGCTGAATTACGGGTACAGCATTATACTATCGGACTTTGCGAGGGAGATCGTGTCAAACGGATATGCCACCCAGCTCGGGATATTCCACGACAATATGTTCAATAAGTATAACCTGGCATGCGATCTGATGGAACCGTTCAGGCCGTTTGTGGATTATACGGTAGCGAAAATGGATCTGCATAGGTTTGAGCATCCCGAGAAAATGCAGCTTGTGCAGATCCTCAACCGCTGCGTTGAAATAGACGGGAGAACGCAGTACCTGATCAACGCCGCGAAGATATATTCAAAAAGCATCTTCGATGCGCTCAACGAAAACGATATTTCGCAGATAAGGTTTCCCGAATATGAGCTACAGATTTATGAGAATGATACTGTTTTTTGACCTGCCGACGGAAACATCGCAGGAGCGAAGGGAATATACGCGCTTCAGAAAGTATCTTCTGAAAAGCGGTTTTATGATGATGCAGGAATCGGTTTACTGCAAAATCGCGCTGAATCAGACCGTGGTGAATTCTCTTTATGACAGCCTGCAGAAAAATAAGCCGGGCAAGGGACTTATACAGGTGCTGACCGTCACGGAAAAGCAGTTTTCCAAAATGGAATTTATACTCGGAGAGTATAATGGCGACATAATAAATACGGATGAAAGGTTTGTGGAATTATGATGCTTTCGTGCTATGAGCTGCAGACCCCTTTGGAGATCGAGGCGGGGAAAACCGTTACTCTGGTGATCGAAGATCCCGTGTTTTACCGCAATTTTGTAAATGATCTTCTTGCGCAGGCAAAGGATTTGTCGTCAAGATTTATGCTGTTTGACGGAGATAAAGATCTGAGCCTTTCAAAGGATGCGGAGATCATAACGGATATTTTTCATATCTCTTTCGATTCGCGCGCCCTGCAGAATAAGGTGAACCAGGTCGTGTCCGAGGAGTTCTCCGCATCGTATGCCGATTCGACGGATATTCTTTCACGGATAAACGAAATCGGCGCGGAGCTTCTTTCATCATTGGATTTCGAAGCGAATTACACGCCGCTCACGGATTTTAACGGCATTATCAAGCTTCTCGGTTTTGTTGTGGATACTCAGGGTATGTCTTTACCGGAAAGGATAATGGAGTATACGGACTTTTTGAATCGGTATTGCGGGAAGAGATTTTTTGTGCTTCTGAATCTAAGATCGGCGCTGACACGATCGGAATTTTTGGAATTTGCAAAAATAGCAGAGTATAAAAAGATCAGTTTCCTGCTGATAGAAAACCACCAGACGGAAAATTGCGATGAAGGAGAGAGTATAAGGATCATCGACGGGGATTTATGTGAAATATAATTGCAATTTTTCATCGGTATGTTATAATGCTTTTGAACGGAGGCGTGCGGCCTCCCGAAAGCCGGCCTTTTGCGCCTTGCGCGCCGGCGAATCGACAAAAATATCGCGCGGACATTTCTGCCGCGAGGTATAGTATTTACGCTGCGAAAATCATTTGAATTTAACATTGTTTTGTAGTGCAATGAACGATCTCCTCGAAATTTGAGGTTTGAGGTTTGAGAGTAGTGTAAATTCAGATGGTTCTTAAACGATACGGTTGAGTAGCTTCGAGTAGCGGAAGTTTGAGAGTAGTGTAAATTCAGATGGTTCTTAAACGATCCCGTTGCTCCTCTGTTGATACCCTCTGTTTGAGAGTAGTGTAAATTCAGATGGTTCTTAAACAGTAGCATGTTCGATGGTGGTGTGGTTAGCGTTTGAGAGTAGTGTAAATTCAGATGGTTCTTAAACTTCCCCGGCGTCATTGTGGGATAAGTCCTCGTTTGAGAGTAGTGTAAATTCAGATGGTTCTTAAACGAGGACGGAAGCTACAACATAAAGTACACAGTTTGAGAGTAGTGTAAATTCAGATGGTTCTTAAACAGTAGCATGTTCGATGGTGGTGTGGTTAGCGTTTGAGAGTAGTGTAAATTCAGATGGTTCTTAAACTTCCCCGGCGTCATTGTGGGATAAGTCCTCGTTTGAGAGTAGTGTAAATTCAGATGGTTCTTAAACATCACGCCCGTTAAGGTCGCGCCGCAGCTCGTTTGAGAGTAGTGTAAATTCAGATGGTTCTTAAACCGGGGCCTGTGCCACCTATGGATTGTTCGAGTTTGAGAGTAGTGTAAATTCAGATGGTTCTTAAACACACCGGGACGAGCTTCAGCCCGGCGACCTGTTTGAGAGTAGTGTAAATTCAGATGGTTCTTAAACTATGGTACCATAGATATAAGGGATAATGCGTTTGAGAGTAGTGTAAATTCAGATGGTTCTTAAACTGACGGTCGCCGGGCATTATACGGACGCAGGGTTTGAGAGTAGTGTAAATTCAGATGGTTCTTAAACATATGCTAATGCCGCACGTCCCGCGCTACGTGTTTGAGAGTAGTGTAAATTCAGATGGTTCTTAAACTGGGCGGCGTCTGATCGCTTATGGCGGCATGTTTGAGAGTAGTGTAAATTCAGATGGTTCTTAAACTATATTCGGCTTTTTGTATGTGTTATACCATGTTTGAGAGTAGTGTAAATTCAGATGGTTCTTAAACTATTGTTCACAGTTTTTATGGTATAATTTGAATACGAAAATCGAGCAATAAACCGGAATTACCGGAAAGGCGGTATAATTGAAAACAATTGCTTTTTGCAACATTATTTCTCTTATCATCATCGTTGCTTTGATTTTTGTCATAAGGATTGTAAGTAAGAGGGATTTGGGGAAAAATCACCAACTTATTATTAAAATCATCGTAGCTATTCTCATTGTCTGTGTGACGGCATTCGTGCTTTTTATTGATGCAATAGCATTTGGCGTTATAGGACCCATTCCCAATTAACAAATCCGGTTTGTCTGACTGGACACAAAAACCGAATACTGAAAATCGGACCGTTGACCGGTCGCAATGTGCGAAAGCCCGGCGGTCTTTTTTATCCCCATTTTCAAAAAAGAAGGTCGGTCACAATGGCAGAACCGAAAAACCCCCTGACCAGCTTCGAGCCGAGAAGGAACGGGCGGGGACGTTCCCTTCGAATCCCCCTTCTCTTTGAATCTGGCAAAGAAAAAAGGCACCCCCTTGGATGCCCTTTTTCTTGGCGGAGAAGGTTGCCATTTTCGATGAATCCTTATATAAAAAATAACTCAGCGCACAGACGATAACACTCACAGCTAACCTGCGGTTTATAAACAACATCGGATAGCCGGGCCGTTTGCAGTTATTCAAGCGGCTCTTTATGCGCCGCTGCGGGAGTTGAAAGCTGAAATCAAAAAGCTGGCCGCATTGGTCGCCCGTACTGCTCCGACCATTGCGGAGGGACTGGAAAAGCTGCGCGGCCGTGTGCTGGTCTTCCGTTATCAGCTCTCTCACATTCGCAGCGGCAAAGCGCATATTCAGAAGTCCCTCGCCGTATGGAAGCCGGAGCCGGAGCGTTACACCGCTCTGGTGCGGCAGATCAAGGGAAAGGGCAGGGAGCGCAAGGCGTTGGTTGCCGAGAAAAAGGAATTGCCGGTATATCATGTAAAACGGCACAAGGCGCAGGCTGTCCGTACTGCGCAGGAAAAGACAGCAGAACAGCAGTTGGAGGGTGCCATGCACGAGAAGCCTTCTCTTGTTATGCTGCTCAGCGCCAGGCAGGAGACATGCTGCCTGCTTGGGGAGGATGCGGAGGAGCGGCAGGCGCGACAGCTCATTATTCACAGGAACCAAGAGCAGCATCGAAATTCTCACAGTAAACGAAAAAGAAATGACCCTGAGCGGTAATACAAAAACGGGACGCGGGGCTCATGCCCGCGCCCCGAAAGGTGTAGGAGATAATTTGCTTTTGATATTTAGCTGCCAAGTGTCAGCTCATTGACCGCCTCGATCAGATCAACAGTCTGGCTTCTGGAGACAAGAGCAACGGCTTTCCCATCGACCGTCGCAATGCAGTTCGTACCGTCAAGGCGGTAGAGCGCCAGCGTGAAGGTCGGGAAGTCCTCGTTATCCAGATGCACCGTCATGGAAATTTCCTCCTGTCCGGTGGGCGTTTCGTCCGTGAAGCCGGATGCGGAGATCGCTCGGAGTGCCGTTTTGAGATCATAGACATCAAATTCTTCGGCGTTGTATGTCCAAGTCCCCTCTGCGTCCTCGTCATCCTTGTCCTCCGGCGGGTTATAGGTGAAGGTATAGCTCTCACCGCTCAGGGCAACGTCAATACTTGTCACCGTATCAAAGTCCGCTGTGAAGAGCGTCTGGTGGCGCAGCGCGTCATAGGAAACATCCGTCAGCGCGTCAAATTCCGACTGTGTGATCTGGTAGACGATCTGCGACTCGCCAACGCGGGCATAGCACGTCACATCGGGAAGCTCGTCTGCTTCGTTTGCCAGCGCTTCTTCATACGCCGCCAGCTCCTCCGGGTTTTGCGACAGGTGCAGCACCAGCGTCCCGGCATCCGTTTTCTTTCCGTCCTCGTCAGAGCTGCTGTATTCGAGCGTGACAGTCAGTTCAGGGTCATCCAGCCCGAAGGTCGTAAGCTCCTCGCCGGTCACATTATAGCTGACATAGTTCGTCAGGCTCAGAGATTGAATTGCGCTCAGGACGGTATCCACATTGTCCGTATCCAACGGCTGACCGTCTGCGAAGTACACATCGTCCGCGCAGATGCTTTTGCCGTCCTCATCACGGATGATTGCGTAGTTTTCGCCGCCGGAGAACTCGATCTGCTCTGCGGTATCAAATTCCGGGATGGTATCGTCGAGGATCATATCCCGCAGGACGGCATCAAATTCATCCAGCGGGTCGTGGCTGACAAGATATGCCTTGCCGTCACCGATGGAAATATACCGCTGTTCGTCCATTTTGCTGAAGTCGCCAAGCTCAACGGTATAGCTTTCCTCGCCTGCGGTAATACGGATCGTGCAGACCGGCTCGTCAAGGCCGTACTGAGCGTAGTCCTCTACATCGTCAATGGCAAACGCAGCCGCAAAGGATGTAAACTGTTCCAGCAGGTCATTGATCTTTTCCTCGTCCACGGGGAAGGCGTTATCATCGTCGTAGACCCACGTTTCGTCTTTGGTAAAGGAAAATGTTCCGCTTTCATTCGTCCAGGAAAGGGCGGTAACGCTGTCCGTAGGAATTTCCAGTATCACTTCGCCGCTGTTTTTGATCTGCTCTTTCTTCTCCTCATAGCGGCTGACGGCAAATGCGGCGATGCAGACCACAAGGAGAACGCCAAGCAGCGCATAGAGTTTTGTTGCTTTACGCATGACGCTTTTTCCTCCTGTCTATCACAGTAAATACGCCGTACAGCACAAAGGCTGCCGGAATCACACCGATCATCCATGTTTTGAGCATCGCTGCCGCCGACTCGGAGATCGTCAGGTAGTTATAGCTCAGGCTCTTGCTGCGGATGGAGACCGCCTCGCGCTCGCCCATCAGGGAGGAAAGTGCGTTCATGGCAAGGTCAAGGTTTGCGCCGGAGGAATAGGCGTTATACGATTCTTCCAGGAAATAGTTGGACGAGAACCAGATCAGTTGCCCGTCGCTGCCGGTATCCACGGAGACCGCCACGGCAAACGGACCATCAATGTCATCTTCCTCTTTTTCGTAGGTGTCCAACTGGAAGCCTGCAATTTTACTGAAAGAGTCATACGAAGTTGTCAGCAGCGCCGTTGCGGAATCGCCGGTAATGGTAAGGCCCTGCGCAATGGGGATGATCGCATAGTAGTTTTCTTCCAGCAGCGGATCGGTGATCTCGCTGGAGGAAATGTCAGGCAGAAGGATGTACGGCTGCTGGAACGCATAATGCTCACGGTCGCTTTCCACAACGATACCGTCCGCGGCTTCTACGCCGTAGGCCTCCAATACGCTGTAAAGGTTCGTGAGCGTGCCGTCCTCAGTCGGCCCGGCAATCACAAGCAGCTTGCCGCCGCCCGTCAGATAATCTTCCAACAGCGTCGCTTCTTCCTCGGAAATATCGCTCTGCGGCGCATAGATCAGCAGCGCATCCGCATCTTCCGGGATTTCATCCGTATTCAGGAGGGAGAAGGACGCAAGCTCGATGTTTTCCTTTTCGATCTGCGTCTGGAACTCGCTGGGGAGGGCTTCCTCACCGTGACCCTCCAGTGTGTAGACCTTCGGCAGCTCGTCGGAGATCACATAGTCGATGGCCGAGGTAATGGCCCCTTCTCCGTCGAAGGAGTAAACATAGGAATAGGTCGTATAGTCCACATCGGTGAGATAAATGTCATTATAGCTGATATAGCGGCTCTTGTCGCCGCACTCCACGATCAAGCTGTTGTTCGGCACATCCTCGCTGGTGTACTGGCTCGTAAAGGTAGGGAATACATCCGGGTTCTTCTTGGTCACGGTGATATGCGAGGACAGGCTTTCGTACTTGCCCAGCAGATTTTCAATGACTTCATCTTCCTCGTCCGCCTGCACGATCCAGTAGATCGTCACATCCTTTTCCAGCGCATTGACAACAACCTTTGTGCTGCTGGTGACGGAATAGAGGTTGGTGGACGTAATATCATACTTCGTCACGGAGGTTGGGAGTGCTGAGGCAAGGATATTGACCGCAATGAGGATCGCCAGCACGATCGCCGTTACAGCTAAAGAATAAGAGCCGCCCCTTGCCGCAATACGGCTGCGGATCTGATTGCGTTTCATTTTCGGGAATTTCATCAGTTATACCTCCGTTTCTCCAATGACTGCACCGTCAGGAACAGGCCGAGGACGATGACGGAAGCATAGAACACCAGGGCTGTCAGGTCGAAAACGCCGTTGACAAAGGTTGTAAAGCGGTCAAACAGAGAGAGCTTTTCCATTATGCCCGGAAGCAGGCCCTCGAATTTGTCCGGCACGATAAAGTAGGCAGCCAGCGTCAGCGCGGCCAGACCGCCGCCGACACCCAGCGCGATCATATTGTTTTTGGTCAGCGTTTTCACGATGAAGCCGATCAGCGCCGCAATGATGCACAGCGCAAAGGCGCTGCCGTAGCTGGTGGAGGACACCTGCTCGGCAAGGGAGACGCTGTAATAGTTAAAAAGAAACAGCACAATGGCAATGCCTGCCGCGAAGCCCTGATTATCGGTCAGCGACGAGATGAACATTCCCACGGCAATCAGCGCCGCACCCATGATGAAAAATGCGAACATCGCACCGTAGGCTCCCGGCAGATACACCTCGCCGTACTTGGAGAAAATATAGGGATAGATGCAGATGACGGCCACCGGCAGCAGGAACATGACCACAAGGGAAAGATACTTGCCGCCTACGATCTGCCATGTTTTCAGCGGCAGAGAATAAAGAAGCTGATCCGTTTTCTGCTTGCGTTCCTCAGCAAAGGAACGCATGGTCAGCACGGGGATGATGACCACAAGCCCAATGGACACAAACTCCAGAACATACTCAAAGTTGGCAACGGAATGCTGAATGTTATAGTACATCGCGCCAACGCCGACAAAACAAAGCAGCGCCGCGCAGAATAAATAGATCGTCAGCGAATTGAACGCACTGCGCAGCTCATGCCTGAGAACGGCAATCATTCTTAGCCCGCCTCACTTTCTTGTTCAGTTTCTGCGGAACCCTGCGCATCCTCCGCCGCGCCGGACTCCGTGAGTTCGAGGAACACATCCTCCAGATTTGCTTTCTTCGTCCGCATTTCAAAGACCGGCAGGCCCTTGGCCGCAAACGCCATCGTGAGCTTGCCGCAGACGGCTTTGATATCCTGACCATCAGCAAGATTTGCGGTCACGCTGCAAACGCCGTCCGCTTCTTTGATCTCCCAGCCGGAAAGACCTTCTGCCTGTGCAAGGATACTTTCTGTATCCTCTTTTCCGGCCTCCACCTGAAATGTCACGCCATTGGACGCAAGCAGCAGCTTTTCCAGATTTTCCGGCGCGTCGAACGCGACGAGCTTGCCCTTGGAGATGATAAGCACCTGCTCGCACACGGCCTGCACCTCGGAAAGAATATGGGAACTGAGGATGACCGTATGGGTCTTACCCAGTTCTTTAATGAAATCGCGTATCTCAATGATCTGGATCGGATCGAGGCCGACAGTGGGTTCGTCAAGAATAATGACCTGGGGCCTCCCCAAAAGCGCCTGCGCGATCCCTACGCGCTGTCGGTAGCCCTTGGAGAGCGTACCGATGAGACGGTCGCGCACATTCTCAATGCCCGCACTCTGCACGGCGCTGTCGATCTCCTCCCGCAGCTCTTTTCCTCGCAGTCCCTTTGCCTCGCCTACAAAGGTCAGATACTCCTGCGGCGTTTCACCCGGATACAGCGGCGGCTGCTCCGGGA
>CALCEX010000217.1 GCA_937900325.1 uncultured Clostridia bacterium
ACCTTTCGGGTCAGACTGCAATATGGTATATTTAGCTCATAAAAAAAGGGAGAATCGGAAATATGAACGCATTTGCAGTAGTCATATTATTATTGATGGCGGCGTTGGCGCTGCTGGCGCTGATATTCAGCTTTATGGCGGTGCGCGGCAAAAACGGGCCCTGGGGTCTTTTCGCGGCGCTGTTTTCGCTGGGAGCGGGGTTGCTGTTTGCAATATGGCTCGGCAAGACCAACTCCAGCCTTCTCGGAAATTTCACTAAAAAAGATGGAATACTTGGCACAGCGGCGGATTTTGCCTTTACCGCCGTGATGACGGGCCTTGCGTATTATGCGCTTTGCAGCGTTATGGGCGGTTTCATACGACCGTTGATGAAAAGCGGCAAGCCGAATAATCCTATGTGGCGAATGCTGCTGTATGTGCTGTGTACGGCGCTGGGCATAGCGCTGTTAGGGTATTTCCTCTACATAAGCGCAGCGCATCTTGTGCGCGGCGGCGGTTCCGCGGGAGATGTGGTAATGATAGCCACGGGCATAGTATATCTTCTTAGCGGCGTCATGGGCATTGCCCAGTGGAGAGGCAGGAAGAGGCGCATAGCCCGGGCAAAGGAAAAGGAAACGGGAAAGCCGGCGGCATAATTGTTTATATTTAGTACATTTACTTTTTCCCGGAGTATGGTATAATAAGCGCTATTCGCCTGAAAAAGCGCGGAACATACTGAAAGGAAGGATACATATGCAGGCATTTTTTACATGGTTTGACGCATTCCTGGACAGCGGCAGCTTTTGGGTATATATAGTGATTTTCTTTGGCAAGGTGCTGGAGGTGTCGCTGTGTACCCTTCGAATAGTGCTGATAAACCGCGGCGAAAGGATAAAGGGGAGCCTGATCGCCATAATCGAGATAACGCTCTGGCTTATAATCGCCAGCAGCGTACTGGACGGCTGGAAGAATGACATCGGCAAGGCGGTCTCGTATGCACTGGCGTATGCCGGCGGCAACTACATAGGATCATGGCTGGATGATATGCTGGCCTTTGGCCTTTCATCGCTACAAATAGTAGTGCCTACGCTCGATGAAACAAAAAAGCTGGCCAACTATCTGCAAAGTCAGGGCTACGGAGTCACATCCATAGACGTAAAGGGCAAAGACGCCGACAGCCACTATATGCTGATAATGATGATAAAGCGCAAGCTGCTCAAATCGGTAATGGCGGAGATACAGCAGACCTGTCCCGCCGCCATGATAACCGTAAGCGACGTAAAAACCGTTCGCGGCGGCTATATGCGTAATACGAAGCAGAGAAGCTCGGCGAGGAAGTAAAACGGCAGGGCGGGGTTTCATACTCCGCCCTGTTATCATATCTAAAAAGCACATCACAAACAATCAATATCGCTTTTTTGAATTTTACCGCAATGGCTTTTATTGATACAATCAGGTTTGACATTATGCAGTGGTCAGGAGAAGGATTATGCATTATATAGGATTCGATGTGGGTTCTACCTGCACCAAGGCGGCGGTTCTGGATGAACAGGGCAGCCTGGTTTTCAGTAAGGTCGTTCCTACGGGTTGGAACTGCATTGAAACGGCCGGGAGTCTGCTCGGCGATATTGAGGCGCAGGGTATCCATAAAAAAGAAGCGCGGATAGTCGCCACGGGCTATGGAAGGGTATCCATACCTTTTGCACATAAGACCGTCACGGAGATCTCGTGCCATGGAAAAGGCGCGGCATGGCTATTCAAAAGCGACGCCTTTACGGTTATAGATATAGGCGGGCAGGATACCAAGATAATCGAGATAAAGGACGACCGGGTGCAGAACTTTATTATGAACGACAAATGCTCCGCAGGAACCGGACGCTTCCTGGACATAATGGCGGGAACGCTGGGCGTAAGGCTGGATGAGCTTTGCGAGCTGGCCCGTCAGAGTCAAAACCATATAAGCATATCATCAATGTGCACGGTGTTCGCGGAGTCCGAGGTGGTGAGCCTTATAGGCCGCGGCACGAGCAAGGAGGACATCGCATACGGCATAGTGGAGTCCATAGCAAGCAAGGTGTGGGGACAGCTGGGAAGACTCGGGATCAATGGCGGCGACTGTTATCTTTCGGGCGGCCTGTGCGAGCTGCCGTTCATACTGGAAATGCTTTCCGAAAAGATAGGCGCGCCTGTAAAAAGCGCTCCTCTTGCGCGCTACGCCGGGGCGATAGGCGCCGCTCTTTATGCTCAGAATATGAAATAAACCGGAGGATAGAGTATGGAGGAATTAAAACTGCCAGAACGATTTGAGGAATACTCGGAGGGACGGAAAGCCGGTTTTCTCAGGATGAAGGCGGCAAAGGAAGGCGGACGTAAGGTGGCGGGCTACTTCTGCACATATACCCCGCTGGAGGTGCTGGATGCTGCGGGCCTGCTTTCGGTGAGCCTTTGCGGCATGAGCAGCGAAACTATCCCGGCAGCGGAAACGGTCCTGCCAAAAAACTTATGCCCCCTTATCAAATCCAGCTACGGTTTTGCCATTACGGACAAGTGTCCGTATACTTATTGGTCCGATCTGATCATTGGCGAAACCACTTGCGACGGAAAAAAGAAAATGTACGATCTGCTCGCTCAGCGCAAGAAAATGTACATACTTCAGATACCTCAGGGTATAGACCGCACGTATTCACGCAAGCTCTGGATCAGCGAGATACGCCGATTTATCGATTTTATAAGCAGGGAAACCGGCGTTGAAATAACCAACGAGACGCTGCGTAAGGCCGCTGAGAGGCGAAATGAGCTGCGCCGCGCCCGGTCGGAGCTTATGGAATTGCAGCGTCTTTCCCCGGTACCGATCTCCGGGCAGAGGCTCTATAAATTCATGGAGGGGCTTAATTTTAATTTTGACATTGAGGAAGCCATAGCTTCCACCCGCGCCCTTACCGCCGAAATACGCAAGGCATATGAGGAAGCCGGCAATGTAAAAAAAGAAGAAAGGCGTATACTGATCACCGGATGCCCCATAGGGGGAGTGCTGGAAAAGGTTGTGGGCGCCATAGAACGCGGCGGCGGCGCCGTCGTATGCTATGAAAACTGCAGCGGCATCAAGGCAGCCCGCTGCTTTGTGGATACGGAACGGGAGGACATGGCGGAGGCCATTGCCGACGCATATCTCAATATCGGCTGCTCCGTAATGTCGCCTAACACCAGACGGATGGAGAACCTGCCTGGGCTGATACGGGAATTCGGCGCGGAGGGCGTAATTGACGTGATCCTTCAGACCTGCACAACCTACATGATAGAAACACGGGCTGTCCGCAAGCTGTGCGAAGGGCTGAACATACCCTATATGTCGCTGGAGACCGATTATTCCCAGGAGGATGCAGGGCAGATCGATACGCGCATATCGGCGTTTATTGAGACGCTATGCTGAAAACCAAAGCAAGCTGTGTGGTAGTATCGTTTCCCAATATGACCGCTGCCCTCGCCATGGAGGAGGCGTGCCGGGAGTACGATATTCCGGGAAGCATCATACCGGTGCCGAACCAGATCACCGCAAGCTGCGGTTTTGCCTGGCGCGCTTCGGCACAGGACAGGCGGGAGATCGAAGATTTTCTCAGAGAAAAGGGCCTGTCCTTCGGTCAGGTATATACGCTTGAATTATAACGGTACTTTTTTGAAAGGATCGCAACTTCTATGGAAAGCTTAAAAGATCGCGCTCAGGAATTGCAGGATATTATGGACGAATTTGCCGGCGCAAAGAAAAATGCCAGCATTTTCGTCAAGGAAGCTTCCGAAAGGGGAGATATCATAATAGGCTCGTTCTGCCAATATGCCCCTATGGAGATAATCAATGCGGGCGGTATGTACAACGTGCTGCTCTGCGGCTTCAACTATGACCCGCCGATCCCTCTTGCGGAGACCGAGCTGCCGGCAAATCTTTGCCCGCTTATAAAATCCAGCTATGGCAACATACTCGGCAAGACCTGCCCCTTCGCCTTCTATTCAGATCTTATAGTGGGCGAGACTACCTGCGACGGCAAGAAAAAGATGTATGAGATGCTTTCGGAGCTAAAGCAGATGCACGTTATTCATCTGCCCAATATCCCTGACCGGGAGCGCTCGCTGGAAAGCTGGCGGGAGGAGCTGATACGCTTCAGAGAGGCGCTCGAGGAGCGCTTCGGCGTGGAAATAACTGATGAAAAGCTCCGGGAATCCATCCGCATACTCAATCAGGAGCGCAGCCAGATGGCGCAGCTTTATGAGCTGGGCAAGCTGGATCCGCCCGCTGCAACCGGAATGCAGATGCGCAGCGTCCTTACGGCGGAATACTTTATGCTGGATAAGAAAAACAAGCTGGAAAAGACCGAGCGTATGCTCAGGCTGATGAGGGAGCAATGGAAAGACGGAAATGGACCCTATAAGCCGGATCAGCACCCGCTGCGCATATTGGTCTCCGGCGCGGGCATAGACGGCGTTGTGGATAAGACCCTTGGCGTTATTGAAGAGCTGGGAGCGGCTATCGTATGCTACGAGGGCTGCTGCGGCATAATGAATATGCGGCGGCCTGTTGATGAAAACCCAAAGACCGATCCCATGACGGCTATCGCGGAGAAATACCTTGAGGTTCCCTGCGCGGTAATGTCGCCCAATACCCGCCGTTTCGAGCAGCTGCGCACTACCCTTTCGGAATGGAAGGTGGACGGCGTTATCAGCATCACTGTTCACGCCTGCATTCCGTTTGATGTGGAGAGCAAAACAATAGGAGACATCTGTGCCGAGGAAGGCGTGCCCTTCCTGCATATCCGTACCGACTATTCTCCCGGGGACGAAGGCCAGCTCCGTACCCGCATAGAGGCGTTCTTAGAGATGCTGGAGGGCGGCAGATAGCCGGAAGAAACCTTGGGGCCGCGGCCCCTTAAGCTTATTCCGGTTTTGACGGCACAAGGCGGATCGACCCGAAGGGGCAAGAGAAGACCCCCCGGGGGTGCGTCAAAACCGATAAAAACCGAAAAAACTCGAAAAAGTGGCTAAAGGCCACTTTTTTTTGAAACGCTAAAAAAGCGGCTTTGAAGCCGCTTTTTTGTTATGGTACCCGATAGGGGAGTCGAACCCCTGTTCCCGCCGTGAGAGGGCGGTGTCCTAGGCCACTAGACGAATCGAGCAAGCACAATTTATTATACATATTTCCGGCGTAATGTCAACGCTTATTTTGAATAATATATTATTTATTCGGATCGAGAGGCTGTATTGCTCATTTTAAGGGATGGTTAATAATTTTTTCACATCGCGGGGTGTACTTTTCCCTGTTTGGGAAGTATCATATCTATTACCGAAATCATTCGGAATGCTGTATCATAAAAGAAAGGCAGAGCGTCGATATGGAAAAACCGGAAATGGCGAAGAAAAGAGACGTTATGTATATAGTAAAAAACTGGATAGCTGACAATAAGCAGGTATGGCTTACGCTGTATGTGCCTGCTTATCTTATAGCTTTCTGCCTGCTGCAGGCGAGACAGGCGCCGGTGAGAACGGTACATTTCGCCCTTGATTACCGGATACCCTTCTGCGAGTACTTCATAATACCCTATTGCACATGGTATTTCCTGCTGATAGGAGTCGGGCTGTATACTCTTTTAAAGGACAGGGACAGCTTTATAAAGTATATGCTGTTTATGATCATCGGCTATACCGCCTGTATGCTCATATATTGGGTATATCCGATAGCTCAGGATCTCAGGCCCGCAGCGTTCCCGAGAGATAATTTCTGCTCCAGGCTTGTAGGACTCGTATACTCCATGGATCCGCCGTTCAACATCCTGCCAAGCATGCATGTAGTGGGAAGCTTTATGTGTGCCGCGGCGGTAGCTAACTGCCCGACCGTGAAAAAAACCGGCTCCAAGGTGATGGTAGCGCTGCTCGCTGTGGTGATATCCGTATCCACTGTTTTTGTAAAGCAGCATTCCGTGCTTGATACGGCGGCGGCATTCGCTTTGTGCGTTATAATATTCTTTATGCTCTATGCCCCTTGCACAAAGGCGAAGCGGGAGAGCATATCCCCCCGCGCCCGGCGCAACTGGCTCATCGGCGGCATGGCGGGCCTTGCCGTCAGCGCCCTGTGCATAAAGCTCACCCTTGAAAACCTGCCCTTATAG
>CALCEX010000218.1 GCA_937900325.1 uncultured Clostridia bacterium
GTCCATATCGGTATCCGCAAAGCCGAAATCATGGCAGATACCCAGAATGTGTTCAAGGGCCTTCTTGCACTCCGGTCCGAAGGGGGCGCCGGGCTGCGCCAGCTCAGCATGGCTGACGCTCTTAAAGCTAACCAGCTTCTGAAGGTCCTTTATCATATCCGCGCTGTGCTGTTCTATCCAAAGATCTACCTTGCTGTTCACGTTATCTCCTCCTGAAAGTTTATTGTATGTGTATTTATGCCGAGTACGAATTGCTTTGGATGTATCTATTATACAATATATGTATAGTTTTTGCTACCACCCATATTGAGCGTAAAGCTGCTCCAGTTCCCCGGAATCCCGCATTTCTTTTATGACCATCGAGGCCAGCTCCGAAAGCACCGTGCTGTCTCCGGGACACATCACCTTGTAATCTATCGTGCCTATAACCAGCGTAGTCTCGGTTATGGGATACTGGGTGCGGAGCTCATTGAACACCTGCCGGGGCAGCACCGCGCCGCCTATCTCGCCCCTTTCGAGGGCGGAAAGCATATCCGGATAGGAAGCATAGCCCTTTTTCTCTATACCCAGCGAGCCGTTTGCCGCAAGGTAATCCGTCAGCGTTATATCCTCTGCGGTCTTTCTCAGCTTGTTTGACTGTATATACCCCACCGTAAAGTTCTTCAGCGCAAAGGCGCTGGTGCCGTTTTTGACCACCAGTATGCATTCCTCGGTATAGTAGCTGTCGGAATAGGTGTATTTGGCGGACATCTGGCTGGCCATATGGGCTATTACGATATCCACGGTGCCGTCGTCTATATTGGTGCCGGCAGTCATTGTCGTCACGTCTCTGAAATCGACCCGGCTCTCGGGGGCAGCGTCCGGAAGCAGCTTCGCCGCTATCCTTCGGCCCAGTTCCTTTTCCAGCTCCATGCCCGGCATATCCGGTATCACGCCTATGCGCAGCACGCCCCGCTCCTGTATCGTCTTTACCTCCGCAGAGGACATAAGCTGCGCTTCCGCCCTGCCGAATATTAAAGCCGCGGCCAGTATGAGCACGCCCGCGGCGGCGGCGGCTATCCCCCTCCGCCACGGCTTGCCCTCATCGCCTACCAGTGTGAAATTCATTCGCCTGAAGTTAAGCTGTATCCTGCGCAGCTTCCTCCGGTACCGCCTTATGATATCCCTTCTCATGCTTTGATTATATCCCGGCGCAGAAAACTTTACAAGTAAACAAATATGGGGAGCGGAGCCCCCTTTTGTTTTATCATTATTCATTCCTCAGCCGGCCGGTTTATGGTATACTGTATAATAGAAAAGTATAAAAAAGCGAGGTAAAAAATATGAAGCTGGCAGAAGCACTCTCAGAGAGGGCTGATATACTCAAGCGCATACAGCAGCTTCGGAGCCGTCTCAGGCGCAACGCCCTTGTGCAGGAGGGGGAAAAGCCCGCCGAGGATCCTCATGCGCTGCTGGAGGAATACGGGCGCCTCTGCGAGAGGTATGAGGAGCTTATACGCCGCACCAACCTCACCAATGCCGCCACCTTCTGCGGCGGCGAAACGCTGACCGCCCTTCTGGCCCGCCGGGATATGCTCATAGAGCGGGTCAGCGGCCTGAACGACTTTCTCCAGGAGGCCAGCAACACCGCAGCGCGGGCTACCCGCAGCGAGATAGTCATACGCAGCACCGTTGACGTCTCCGCGCTGCAAAAGCAGGCGGACGAGCTCTCAAAGCAGCTCCGGGAGCTGGACGTAAAGATACAGGGGCTTAACTGGACCACCGAGCTTATTTAAGCTTCGATCGCGATGGTAGCGCCACCGGGCGGGCTTCCTCCCCCGGCGGGAGTAAAATGCCGGAAAGTTACTGGTTCGCGGGGAGCAGCGAGGCGGTTCGAATCCGCTTTACAAATATGCTCAGCATATTTACAGCAGCACCGAAACAGAGCAATTTTACTACCGATGAAGCCGGCGGGGGCGCGAGGGCGGGCATGGGGAAAAGACACGGATATTTTTAATATAAGGAGATAAACAAAATGTCAAAGGTATTGCTCATAAATGGCAGCCCGAATGAGCGCGGCTGCACATATACCGCGCTTTGCGAGGTGGCGGCATCCCTTGAGAAGAACGGAGTTGAGACGGAGATGCTTTATCTCGGAAAGGCTCCCGTGCCGGGCTGCATAGCCTGCGGACGGTGCAGGAGGGACGGTCTCTGCTCCTTCGGTGGGCAGATAAACGACATAATCAGGCGCATAGACGAGTTTGACGGGATAGTAGCAGGCTCCCCCGTGTATTACGCCTCCGCTTCCGGCCAGATAACCTCATTTATGGACAGGCTGTTTTACGCGGCGGGCAGTAAAATGCGCAAAAAGGTGGGCGCGGCTGTAGTATCCTGCCGCCGCGGCGGCGCTTCCGCCGCTTTTGACCAGCTAAACAAGTATTTTTCCATTTCCCAGATGCCCATAGCCACCTCCGTATACTGGAATCAGGTACACGGCAATACCCCGGAGCAGGTACGCGAGGATAAGGAGGGGCTCCAGACCATGCGCTGTCTCGGGGAAAACATGGCGTGGCTCATAGGGTGCATCCGGGCGGGCAAGGCCGCCGGCGTTGCGGAGCCGGAGCAGGAAAAACGGATCGCCACGAATTTTATACGATAGGAAAGATACGATATGAAGCTCTTGCTTTTGATAGGGCCGCTGGATAAATTATTGGCGGATAACGGACTGAGCTGGCTTACTGCGGCGGGAAATATAGCCCTCGCCTTCCTTCTGGCGCATGTGGCGGTAAAGGTCGTGGGCAAGGCAGCAAAGGCAGTAGTCAATGGCCGCTTCAGAAAGATGCAGGATCAGCCTTACTTTACCCATAGGATGGATACCGCCGTATCGCTTGCGGTCAGCATAAGCCGCTATGTGTTTTATTTTATCGCCATAGCGGTATCCATAGGCGAGCTGGGCCTTGCGGGGGCTATGAATTCCATGCTGGCGGCCGCCGGCATAGGCACCCTTGCCCTTGGCATAGGCGCGCAGAACCTCATAGGCGACATAGTGACAGGGATGTTCCTGCTCTTTGAGGATCAGCTTTCGGTAGGCGATTATGTGTCCATAGGCGGCTTTGAGGGGACTGTTGAGGAAATAACGCTCCGCACCGTCACATTGCAGGGCTGGAGGGGAGAAAAGACCATTATTCCAAACGGCCAGGTCAAGTCGGTGGTCAACTACTCCCGCCGTGATTACCTCGCGGTAGTGGAAATGAACATAGCCCAGGAGGCGGACGCGGACAGAGCCATGGCAATAATGCACGAGGAGCTTGCAAAGACCATAGCTTCCCTTGGCATAAAAGCGCCCATACAGGATTGGGGCGTAGTGGCTGAGACTGCGGATTCCGTTACCCTTCGTATAAGCGTGCCTACGGACGCCATGAATCAATGGCAGATACAGCGGAGCACCATAGCCGCCGCAAAGAAGCGCTTCAGGGAGGAGGGCATAGACGGCCCTACCGACAGGCACATAATAAAGGAGAGCAAATAGCTTGGTAACGGAATTTGGCCTTGGGGACAGGATACTCATGAAAAAGCCCCACGCATGCGGCAGCTCGGAATGGACGGTCACCCGCACCGGGGCGGATATAAAGATAAAATGCTGCGGCTGCGGCAGAATAGTAATGCTGGACAGGCAGGAATTCATCAAAAAGGCAAAGAAGAACCTCACGGAGAACAGCAAAAATGAGAGCGCTCAGGACTGAAAAAAACAAGGCGAAGCACAAGGCCTTTTCCGCCGTGAACTGGGCATGGGGAATAACCGCGGCGGCGCTTATGGTGACGCTGATATTCACGGTATGGTTTACCGGCATACGGATCACGGATCCCGGCATGAGCCCCACCCTTTATCCTGGCGATGTAATACTCTTCGATAAGCTGTCCATGTATCTTTCCATGCCGAAGCGCGGCGAGGCCTATGCCTTTCGCAGCGACTCCGGAACCGGAATAGGCCGCATAGTCGCGCTGCCCGGGGACAGGGTAGCCATTAAGGGCGGCAAGGTGTATATATCGGGCTATCTCCTTGACGAGTCCGCCTATAAGCCCACCGGCAGCTGGGATATGGACGAGATAACCTTAAAGCAGGGCGAATTTTTCATAATGCCCGACGACCGCGAAAGCGGCCTGCCGGATGTGGCCGCAATGCGCGTAAAGCAGGAGCGGCTCATAGGCCGCGCGGCCGTTCGCGTCTCCCCCCTCATCACGGCATGCTTCTTTAGCGCAAAATAAAAAAAGCGGCAGACGCCGCTTTTTTTGCTTATAGCGTCCTGTCTATATGGTCCTCCATCTTCCTTTTTATGCTGCTGTTCCAATGCATTGCTTTGTAAAAACAATGTTTTTACATTCTTTAGCGCAAAATTTGTTTGTCACATTGTAAAATATGTTATATGATAATTAAGAGAGGTGACGGCGATGGAGATGATAAACAAGCGGGGCTACCTTAAAGAGGATTTCCGTCTGTTCCATATAAGGGATCAGGTGGAGCTTGAGCTGGGCTATCACTATCACGAGTTTGACAAGATAGTGGTATTCATGACCGGCAACGTCACCTATGTAGTAGAGGGCAAGGCGTATTTCTTAAAGCCATGGGATATACTGCTGGTGCCGCACAACCAGATACACCGGCCCATAATAGACCCTTCCGAGCCATATGAGCGGATAATACTCTGGGTAAATGCGGACTATCTCCGCCGCCACTGCCTGGGCGGGGACGACCTGCGCCAGTGCTTTACCATGGCCGAGGAAAAAAGCTTCAGCCTGATACGTCCCGAAAATGCCGGCAGGGTAACGCTGATGAAGCAGCTCAACACGGTGGAATCCGCCATGAGCGCGCAGGAATTCGGCCATGAGCTGCTCTCCCGCACCACCTTTTTACAGTTTATGATAGAACTGAACCGCATTGCCCTGAAGGATCACACTGTAATGGTGAAGGAGGCGTTTCGCAGCGACCCCAAGCTGGAGGAGATAATCGCCTATGTGAACGCCAATCTGGAGAAGGATCTGTCGCTTGAGTCCATCGCCAGGCAGTTTTACATGAGCAAATCCTACCTCATGCATAAATTCAAAGAGATGACGGGATACAGCGCCCATAAATACATACAGCAGAAGCGGCTCATACAGGCCGCGGAGCTTATTCGGGACGGGACGCCGGTAGTAGAGGCGGGCCAGCGCTGCGGCTATGGCGATTACTCCGCTTTCCTCCGCGCCTTCAAGAAGCTGTACGGGGTGAACCCGAGCGAAATAAGTTAAAAGGAACGGCATGACTGTTCCTTTCAGTCTGTCGAAAAACCTTGGGGTTGTTAAGGGGCCGCAGCCCCTTAAATTAATTCCGGCTTTGGCGACAGGTGCGTCAAAACGGATGAAAGCCCGGAGGGTTTCGCACTTTGCGGGTTTTGCCGCCCGGGAACGAACGTGAGAGGCAAAACCCGAAAAAAACTCGAAAAAGTGGCCTTTAGCCACTTTTTCGACACTCTAAAGGGAACGGCATGACCGTTCCTTTTATATTTGCGCCGGCTTCCGCGCCTTCTTACCGCAGCGGGCTGTTTTTTGGTATTACGGGGGCCTCCCAGTACAGCAGCCTCCCGCCGTAGCGCTCGGCGGTATATATGGCGAGGGTAGTGTATTTATCCAGCTCCTCCTTGAGCAGGCTGGATATTATGTGAAGCTTTACGCCGTAAGGCATATCTATATCCGGATTGAACTCCGGCTCCCCTATTGCGAAGCCGGAAAGGCGTGCTTCCTCGGCAAACTGAGGCACGAGCGTTTCCAGCGGAAAGGCCATGTGCAGGGTCAGCCGCCTGGCGGCGGTTATACAGTCGCCGTTTTTGCGGTAAAGCTGGGCATTTTTACGGTTGGTCTCGGTGTAGCACTTGGCGGCGTCGGGATACAGCAGGTTCAGATAGGTGTTCCATTCAGGGTCGTCGCTCGCGCCCGCGGCGCAGTAGAGATACCGCTCCCTGTCCGCCATATCGTCTAACGCCTCTATGCGGGACGCCTTGTCGGTGTAAAAAAACATCACCCGGCGGTAGGCGTCCTCAATATAGCCCACATACAGCGCCCTGATGCCTTCCCGGCACTTCTTTTCCAGGCGGCCAACGTGCCTCCTGCCCCGGCCGTTCAGCTCCGCGCCATCCTTCATTTCGCAGCGCATATGCAGCAGCACCGGCCTGGTTTCATATGGTGCCCTGTCAAAGAAGCGGGTATCCACGGCAAACTCCGCAGGATCCCCATCCATCTGCCAATCGTAATAATACCAGCTGGTCTCTGCCATATTATCCTCCGCCCGCTCAAAAGGGGCGAAAAACGCCCCCTTGAAACCCCGATGTTGAATTAATCCTCCAATACGGCCTTTATCCTGCGCACGCCGGAGCTGGAGGCCTCTTCCTTCTTGATCTTGAAGTGACCCAGCTCGCCGGTGTTGCCGGCATGGGGGCCGCCGCAGATCTCCTTTGAGAAGGTTCCCATGGTGTAGACCTTTACGTGCTCGCCGTATTTATCGCCGAACAGGCCCACCGCGCCCTGCTTCTTCGCCTCGTCCACCGTCATTTCCTCGCAGGTGATGGGGGCCTTGGCCTGTATCCACTCGTTGACCTGATCCTCTACCTGCTGAAGCTCTTCCTTGGTGAGCTTGCGGCCAAAGCTGAAATCGAAGCGGAGACGCTCGGCGGTTATGTTGGAGCCGCGCTGGCTTATGGTGTCGTCGTGGAGGACCTTGCGCAGCGCCGCCTGAAGCAGGTGGGTCGCGCTGTGGAGGCGCGCGGTCTCTTCGCTGGTATCCGCAAGGCCGCCCTTAAAGCGCTGCTCCGCGCCGGCCTGGCTCTTTTTCTGGTGCTCCTCGAATGCCGCCTTAAAGCCCTCTACATCCACCCTGAGGCCGTTTTCCCTGGCGAGCTCCTCGGTGAACTCTATGGGGAAGCCGAAGGTATCGTAAAGGTGGAAGGCGGTAGCGCCGTCTATAACGCCGTTTTCGAAGCTGCCCTTTATGCGCTCGAATTCCCTGGTGCCGTTGCGCAGGGCCTTCTGGAAGCGGGTCTCCTCCTTGTCCAGCTCTGTCATGATCTTTTCGCGGTTGGCGGTAAGCTCGGGATATACCTCGCCGTACTGCGCTATCACGGCGTCGGCTACGGCGTCCAGCTTGTTGTCGGGTATGCCAAGCTGCATCGCGAAGCGAATGGCCCGGCGGATAAGGCGGCGGAGAATGTAGCCCTGGTCCACATTGGAGGGAGTCACGCCCCTGGGATCGCCAAGTATAAAGGTGGCGCAGCGAATATGATCCGCTACAATCCTGAAGGCGCGGGTGACCTCGGGGCTATCCTTGTAGTGCTTGCCGGAAAGCTCCTCTATGGTCTTTATTATGCCGGTGAAGGCGTCGGTATCGTATACGCTCTCAACGCCCTGAAGGGTAGCGATGGTGCGGTCGAGCCCCATGCCGGTATCGACGTTATGCTGGGCAAGGGGGGCATAGCTGCCGTCCGCCTGCTTGTTGTACTCCATGAAAACGTTGTTCCAGATCTCGAGGTACTTGCCGCAGTCGCAGGAGGGGTTGCACTCGGGGCAGCACTTCGGCTTGCCCGTGTCGTAGAATATCTCAGTATCGGGGCCGCAGGGGCCGGTAATGCCGGCTGGGCCCCACCAGTTATGCTTTTTGTCAAGGTAGAATATATGGGAAGGGTCTGCGCCCATTTCCACCCAGCAATCGTGGGAATAAGTATCCCGCGGAGCGTCCGCATCGCCCGCGAAGCAGGTGAAGTACAGCTTGTCCTTGTCTATTCCAAGCCACTTGTCGCTGGTGAGAAACTCCCAGGAGTAGGCTATGGATTCCTTTTTGAAGTAATCCCCAAGGGACCAGTTGCCAAGCATCTCAAAGAAGGTGCAGTGGGAGGCGTCTCCCACCTCGTCTATGTCGCCGGTGCGGATACACTTCTGAACGTCCGCAAGGCGGGTGCCTTCAGGGTGCTTTGCGCCCATGAGGTAAGGGACGAGGGGATGCATTCCGGCGGTGGTAAAGAGCACCGTGGGGTCATTTTCGGGTATAAGGGAGGCGGAGGGGATTATGGTATGTCCCTTTTCCCGGAAAAAGTCAAGGTAAAGCTTGCGAAGCTCTGATGATTTAAGAAGACGCATTATTTTACACCTCGCGTGATAAAATTATCGTTTTTGCATACAGCAGTACAGGGTAAGTATATCCTTTCCACCCGGCAATTGTCAATGCAATGTACAATAGTAGTTAAGATGTCAAAAAAAAGGGCGCCTGTAAAGCGCCCCATTATCTTTATTCCTTTTATCAGACCTTGAAGTTTACGGAGGTGTCGCCCTGCTCGTCCACGCCGAACTCATAATCCTTGCCGGGGAGGACGGCGTTGAGCAGTATGCCGGCTATGGCGGCCACGGCAAGGCCTGAAAGGCTTACGCTGCCTATATGAACTGCGCCCGCATCGCTGTATGTAATGCCTATGGCGAGCACCATTATCAGGGCCGCGATTATAACGTTGCGGCTGCTGGTAAAGTTCACCTTATTCTCGACCACATTGCGGACGCCGACCGCGGAGATCATTCCGTAAAGCACCATGGATACGCCGCCCATGGTGGCCACGGGCATTGCGGATATCAGCTCCGCAAATTTGGGACAGAAGCTGAGGAGGACCGCAAGGCCGGCGGCTATGCGTATAACGCGGGGATCATAAACCTTGGAGAGAGCAAGCACGCCGGTGTTCTCGCCGTAGGTGGTGTTTGCCGGCGCGCCGAAGAGGGCCGCAAGGGAGGTGGCAAGGCCGTCGCCCAGAAGGGTACGGTGCAGGCCGGGGTCAGCAAGGTAGTTGCGCCCGACGGTGGAGCTTATTGCGCATACGTCGCCTATATGCTCTATCATGGTAGCCAGCGCTATGGGCATAATGGTGATTATTGACGAGATCACGCGGGAGGTATCCGCCTTTCCTATGAGGGAGAATACCGTATTCTCCATCCTGAAGGGCAGGCCCAGCCATGCGGCCTCATGTACCTTGGAAAAATCCACATTGTTGGTAAGCGCGCCCACCGCATAGGAAGCGACTACGCCGAGCAGTATGGGTATTATCTTTATCATGCCCTTGCCCCAGATGTTGCAGGCTATGACCACGGCGATGGCCACGGCGGCTATGCCCCAGTTTGCGGAGCAGCTGTTAATGGCGGTGGCGGAGAGGTTCATGCCTATGCAGATTATGATTGGGCCGGTAACTATGGGCGGGAAGAAGCGCATTACCTTCTTTGCGCCGTATACCTTAAAGAGGGCGGAAAGTATCACATACATCAATCCCGCGCAGGCCACGCCGACACAGGCGTATGGCAGCAGCTCAGGCTCGCCGTTGGGCGCTATCGCCCAATAGCCGCCCAGGAAGGCAAAGGAGGAGCCCAGGAAGGCGGGAACCTTTTTCTTGGTGATCAGGTGAAAGAGCAGGGTGCCGAGGCCCGCAAACAGCAGCGTTGCGGATACGCTGAGGCCGGTCAGTGCCGGGACCAGCACCGTGGCGCCGAACATGGCGAACATATGCTGCACGCCAAGCACCAGCATACGGGGCACTCCGAGGGATCTTGCGTCATAAATAGGTTCGCTTCCGACTTTTACTTTTGACATGGGTCGTCCTC
The DNA here is from genome assembly GCA_937900325.1 of uncultured Clostridia bacterium. Lineage (GTDB taxonomy): Bacteria > Bacillota > Clostridia > Christensenellales > CAG-138 > SFEL01. Next base: position 9,637 of record CALCEX010000218.1, read on the forward strand.
CTGTAAATCTTTGTATTTTATATTTTTCCGCCCCATAAGGGCTTTTTTACTCCAGCTCATATATGCTTACCCCCGTCTCCCCGTCCTGCTCAAAAAGCCTTACGGCTATGACCTCGCTGAGGGAGGAGGGTATGTTCTTACCTACATATGTAGCCTTTATCGGCAGCTCGAGATGTCCCCTGTCTATAAGGACGCAAAGCTGTATCCTGGCGGGTCTGCCCAGCTCCATCACGGCGTCCATTGCGGCCCTTGCGGTGCGGCCCGTGAAGATAACGTCGTCCACCAGCACAACTGTCTTGTCCACTACCGGGAATGGCACGTTGGTATCCGATACTACGGGATCTGCCGATACCCTGGAAAGATCATCCCGGTACATGGCTATATCCAGCTCCCCTACGGGTATCTCGCTGCCCTCTATATCCGCGATGTTTTTGGCGAGCCGCCTTGCAAGTGGTATGCCCCGTGTCTTTATGCCTATAAGGCACAGCCCCTCAGTGCCGTGGTTCTTCTCCACTATCTGATGTGCAAGGCGCACCAGCACCCGGTCGACATCCTGCTGTGTCATGAGCCGCGCTTTGAATTTCATATTCCTCATTCCTCTGCTCCAGGGTCGGTTTTCCGCGACAAAAAAGCCTTGTCTTTACGCTAAGACAAGGCCTGATAAAGCTATCAGCTTATATGATCAGATCTATTTATGGGGATCTCTCCCGTCGCAGCCTTGCCAGCGTCTCTGCACTGAACTTAAAAGTCTCGCGGTTCGAGTTATAATAACACAGGATATGCGCAAAAGCAAGCTAAAATATCGTCAATTTATGGATCCGTCGTTCTGCGATTCCCTGTTTACCTTTTTTATCACCACTATGTACATTGCGGCGACGAAGACTATGAATATTACGGAGGACGCCACGGTGTTTATCATGGCGCAGGAATCGTAAAAGCCGTGGAGCAGCACCGCCGCAATGTAGCCCAGCCAGAGATTGGCCCGCTCCTCCGCCTTGTCGCCCCAGACCTGGCACTGCTTTGCCCTGCCGTAGAAGGTCCCCATGAACACGCCGAAGCACATATGGCCGGGGATAGCCAGCAGCGCCCTTGCCGGGGCCACGGAAAGGCCGTAGCCCAGCACATAGCCTACGTTTTCAAAGGCGGCAAAGCCCAGCGAAACGAACACGGCGTAAACTATCCCGTCGAAGCGGTAGTTGAAATTCATATCGTTCCATGTCCGCCTCTTCAGCATGGCAAATTTGGCCCCTTCCTCTACCACCGCCACCACCGCGAAGGCAAGCGCCAGCGTGTAGCCTACGGAGGACTGATCGTCCATGAGCGAATCCAGAACCCTGGTACCTATGTTTTCCAGTATTATGGAGATGAGCGCCGCTATCACGCCGTATATCAGCAGCGACATCAGCAGCATGGGCGGCTCCTTCTCTACCGTATCCTTGCGGTATATGTACTTCATAAGGTATATTGCGGGAAGCAGGGCCGCCGCGCCGTATATCAGGGCCACGGCGAAAAGGGGCAATGTGAGCAGCAGCATATTTTCCTCCTTGCAAGATCGGGTCGTGTATCGCCGTTATTCGCGTATCTCCCGGGCAGCCATCTTCATGCGCTGCTCCTTGCTGAGCACCCTCTTGCGCATTCGTATGTTCTTGGGAGTTACCTCCACCAGTTCGTCGTCCGCTATAAACTCGAGGCACTGCTCGAGGCTCAGCACGCTGTGGGGGGTAAGGCGGAGAGCGTCGTCGCTTCCGGCTGCGCGCATATTGGTAACGTGCTTCTTTTTGCAGACGTTTACTACTATATCCTCATTGCGGGAGCATTCGCCCACTATCTCGCCCATGTATACGGGTACGCCCGGGCCTACGAACATACGGCCGCGATCCTGGGTGTTGAAGAGGCCGTAGCTGTTGGTCTCGCCCGTCTCGGAGCAGACAAGGCTGCCGTGGGTGCGCTCCTCGATATCTCCCTTGTAGGGCTCATACTCGTAGAATATGCTGCTCATTACGCCGTTGCCGCGGGTATCCGTCAGCAGCTCGTTGCGGTAGCCCAGAAGTCCCCTTGTAGGCACATGGAACAGCAGCCTTACGCTTGTGCCGTTGGGCTCGGATATCATATCTATCATTTCCGCCTTGCGGCGGCCGAGCTTTTCCATTACCGCGCCCACATAATCCTGCGGCACGTCTATCGTCAGCTCCTCCACGGGCTCAAGCAGGGTGCCGTCCGGGGCCTTATGGTATATTACCTTTGGACGGGATACGGCGAATTCGTAATCCTGCCTTCGCATCTGCTCTATCAGTATGGAAAGATGCAGCTCGCCGCGTCCGCTCACCTTGAACATATCCGTGGATTCGGTCTCCTCCACCTTCATGGATACGTTGGTCTGCACCTCCTTGAACAGCCTGTCGCGGAGGTTCCGGCTCGTGACGTACTTGCCCTCCTTGCCTGCGAAGGGGCTGTCGTTTACCATGAACATCATGGAAAGGGTAGGCTCGTCTATCTTTACGAAGGGCAGCGGATCGACGTGATTCACATCGCACACCGTCTCGCCTATTGCAAGGTCGGATATACCGGCTACCGCCACTATCTCGCCTGCGCCCGCTTCCTCTATTTCGACCCTTTTGAGGCCCTCGAACCTGTACAGGCGGGAGATCTTTACCTCCCGGGGATTCCCGGCCGCCCCGCCGCAGAGCACCGCCGTCTGGTTGCGGCGTATCCTGCCGCTCTGTATCCTGCCGACGCCTATGCGGCCTACATAGTCGTCATAGTCCAGCGTGGAAAACAGCACCTGAAGGGGACCCTCGTCGTCGCCGCCGGGCGCCGGCACCGAGTTTATTATGGTATCAAAAAGAGGCTGCATATCGGTACCCAGATCGTCCGGGTCAAGGCCGCTGTATCCGTCCCTGGCGGAGGCGTATACGACCGGGAAATCCAGCTGCTCGGCGGAGGCCCCAAGGTCTATGAACAGCTCCATCACCTCGTCTACCACCTCCAATGGGCGCGCGCCGGGGCGATCGACCTTATTTACGACTACTACTGGTATCTTGCCCAGCGCCAGGGCCTTGCGCAGCACAAAGCGGGTCTGCGGCATACAGCCCTCGAACGCATCGACCAGAAGCAGCACTCCGTCTACCATCTGAAGTATGCGCTCCACCTCGCCGCCGAAGTCCGCATGGCCCGGAGTATCCACTATGTTTATGCGGTAGCCCTTGTAGTTTACCGCGGTATTCTTGGAAAGTATGGTTATGCCTCTCTCCCGCTCAAGGTCGCCGGAATCCATTACCCGCTCCTGCACCTGCTCGTTGGCGCGGAACACGCCGCTCTGCCTCAGCAGCTGATCGACCAGAGTGGTCTTGCCGTGATCGACGTGAGCGATAATGGCTATATTCCTCAGTTTTTCGTTCTTCATACGTTTGTCCTCTGTATATCAAATAAATTTTTTGCACAATACTGTATTTTAACCCATGGCCTGCCAAAACACAATAAGGATCAATCAAAAAGTGCGGTTGCCATAGGGTTTTTTTGGTGATATAATGTTCCCGGACAAAAGAATATGCTCCGCTGGGGGTGCTGGGCGGTTTCCGTCCGGCTGAGATTAACCTTTGAACCTGTCTGGGTAATGCCTGCGTAGGGAAGCGGTGAGTTGACAATGACCGGGCCTCGTTTTACAGCCCGCGCTCCTTTCATATCTCCGCGGCCGTATGGCTGTGCGGAGATATTTTTTTGCGGACAGCAAAAAACGAAAGGAGTTTTATAATTTATGAAATTCGTGCTGTTTCAAAAGCTGGCCGGCCTTCAGGGCGGCGGGCTCATCATGTTCCTTCTCTCCGTAGTTGCCGTGGCGGCGCTGCTCACCGGTATAGTCCGCTACAGAAAGGCCGCCCATCCTGCCCCAAAAAACCGCACCCGCGCTCTGGTATACGGCGCGCTGTGCGTGGCGCTGTCCTTCATGCTCAGCTACATAAAGCTGTTTTCGCTGCCTATGGGCGGCTCGCTCACCCTTTGCAGCATGCTGCCCATCGCAGCCTATGCCTGCGCCTTCGGCCCGCTCTACGGCTTTACTGCGGGCCTTGCCTTCGGTATGCTGCAGCTCATTCAGGATTTCTACGTTATACACTGGGCGCAGCTTCTCCTTGACTATTTCTTCGCCTTTGCCTGCTACGGAATAGCCGCCTACTTCCCCAATAATCTCACCCTGGGCATAGCGGTGGCGGGGCTTTGCCGTATGCTCTGCTCTACACTTTCCGGAGGGATATTCTTCGCGGATTCCGCGGTCGACGCGGGCTGGAGCAACGCCTGGCTTTACAGCCTCGCCTACAACGGCAGCACCATAGGCGCGGAGACGCTGCTCTGCGTTCTCGTATCTCTCCTGCCCCCGGTAAAGAGGGTGCTGAGGCTCCTTAAAAGCGAATAAGCCGCCCCGTTTCCCCATATAAATACCCCATGATGAACTGCATCTGGGGTTTTCTTATATTGTGCGGCTTCGGGGCCTTCGCCCTGTCCGGCGACCCTGCCGCCTCGGTAGACGCCATGCTTTGCGGCGTATCCGAGGCTCTGGAGCTTTGCCTCGCCCTCTGCCCCTCCTTCATGCTGTGGCTTGGGCTTATGAACGTTTCAAGGGAAGCGGGGCTTGTTGAAAAGCTGGGCAGGGCGGCCCGGCCTCTGTTGAAGCGGCTCATGCCGGATTCGCCCGGGGCGATGGCTCCCATAACGCTCAACCTTGCGGCAAACTTTCTGGGCCTGGGCAGCGCAGCCACTCCCTTCGGCATTGAAGCCATGGCGGAGCTGCAAAAGGCCAGCGGGCCCGGCGATGCCGCAAGCGACGATATGTGTATGTTCATCGCCCTGAATTCCTCAGCCGTGGAGCTGCTGCCCACAAGCGTCCTGGCCTTGCGCGCAGCCGCAGGCTCCGCCGATCCGTACTGTGTGGTGCTGCCCACGTTTATCGCGTCGCTCATATCCGCCTCCTGCGCGGCGCTGCTGTGTCTGCTGCTCAAAAGGAGGGTCAAATGAGCCTTGTACTGCCAAGCCTTATAGTTTCCCTTCTTGTATACGCCTATATAAAAAAGGCCGATGTGTATTCCGCCTTTATATCCGGTGCGCTGGAGGCGCTGCCCATGCTGTATAGGATCCTGCCATCCATGTGCGCCATGATGGCGGCGCTGTCCCTTTTGCGCAAAAGCGGCGCAATGGATGCTTTCACCGGCGCCGCCTCCCCCGTGCTGCAAAGGGTCGGAATGCCGGAGGAGCTGACGCCCCTGTTCCTGCTGCGCCCATTTTCCGGAAGCGCCGCCCTCGCCCTCCTCCGCGATATTTTCGATACCTGCGGAGCGGATTCCTTTGAGGGCGTAGCCGCAAGCGTCATGCTCGGCTCCACGGAGACCGTATTTTATACTATTTCAGTATATCTGGGCTCTATCGGCGTAACAAAGCCCAGATACTGCGTAGCCGCTTCCCTCGGCGCGGCCATGGCCGGGGCCGCATCCGCCCTTGTGCTCTCCCGCATGGCTGGTGTATAATATATGAGTTATGTAAGGGCGGCCTGTGACGCCGCCCATACCGGAGGAAAATATTTTGAGCATTAATATCAAGACCTACGGCTCCTTTGTAAAGCTGCCGGTAAACCATCTGGCGGGGCATACCGTCATCTCAATAGACGTGCTGCGCTCCTCAAGCTGCATAGTATGGGGCCTTGTGAACGGCGCGAGCAAGATAATCCCGGTAGACGATCCGGGCAGCGCCGTATCCATAGCAGGCCGCCTCGGAGACTGCGTATTGGCCGGCGAACGGGGCGCGGTGCTCATTCCCGGGTTTGACATAGGCAATTCTCCCGCGGAATACACTGAGGCGAGGGTAGGCGGCAGGGCCGTCGTCATATCGACCACCAACGGCACCGGGGCCATCTGTAAATCCGAATCCGCCGCCAATGTGCTCATAGGCTCCATGCTGAACTGCACCGCCGTAGCAAAGCGGGCGGTAGAGCTCCGCAACGACGTCATACTCATGTGCGCGGGCACAGGCGGGGAATTCTCCGCGGACGACGTATACACGGCCGGCGCAATAGCCTCCGCCATACAGGCGCAGGCTGAAACAGATCCCTGCGACCTTACCCGCGTCGCCTGTCTGGTATACGACCGCTGGAAAAACGACCGCACTGAGCTTTCCCAGACAACGCACTATAAGCGTCTTGTATCCCTGGGGCTGGAGAGCGACATAAATTTCTGCCTGACCCGAGATCTTACGGATATAGTTCCGGAATATAAAAACGGCGTGATAGAGCTTTAAAAAGCTCCTTCGCCCTTTAAAACGCAACAAAAAGCCCAGACAACGTCTGGGCTTTTGTCCCTGCACCTGAATTGGCCGGGAAGGTTGGAGGCACCACCCGGAATCGAACCGGGGATGAAGGTTTTGCAGACCTCTGCCTTACCGCTTGGCTATGGTGCCGATCTGGAGCGGGAAACGGGGCTCGAACCCGCCACCTCCGCCTTGGCAAGGCGGCGCTCTACCGAATGAGCTATTCCCGC
>CALCEX010000219.1 GCA_937900325.1 uncultured Clostridia bacterium
GTCCTTGACAACATCATACCTTTCCGAAGGCATATCCGCACCGAGATAGCAGATATAAGCGCCGTCGATGCCGCAAAAGCCGTTTCGTATAACCTCAAAGCCGGAAGCGGCAGAGGCTACTATATCGCAGTTTTTAAAAAGCGTTTTCATTATATAATTGCACTCCTCGTCAACTGATGGTATCTTGATTATAACAGATAACCGTCCCGTTGACACTATATTGCCGCGCTGTTAAAATGAATTCAAGCATTAACAATTATTATATGCAGAGGTAAAATATGAGCACTGTACGCGATATGTCCCTTGCCGAATACGGCAGAATGAAGATACTCTGGGTGCGGGATTTTATGCCGGCTCTTTCCGCTATCAGGGCCCGATTTGAGGCTGAGCAGCCGTTCAGGGGAATGAAGATAACCATTTCCATACACATGGAGGCCAAAACGGCATACCTTGCCCTCTGCCTTGCGGCCGGCGGCGCGGAGGTACACGCTACGGGCTGCAACCCGCTTTCCACGCAGGACGATGTGGCGGCCGGGCTTGCATCTTTGGGCGTAAACACATATGCGGAATACGGCGTGGATAAGGAGCAGTATGAAAAGCTGCTGCTGGAGGCCCTGGCATGCAAGCCGAATCTTATCATAGATGACGGCGGCGATCTGGTGGAGGCGCTGTACAGGCGCCCTGAGCTTGCGGCAGAGCTCATAGGGGGCGCGGAGGAAACCACCACCGGCATACATCGTCTCAGGGCCCGCGAGAGGGCAGGAGTGCTGCAATTCCCGATGATGAATGTAAACGACGCAAAGTGCAAGCATTATTACGACAATAAGTACGGCACGGGCCAATCCGTATGGGACGCCATAATGCACACCACAAACCTTCTGGTAGCCGGGCGCACCGTTGTGATCGCGGGATACGGCTATTGCGGACGGGGCGTGGCCATGAGGGCCAAGGGAATGGGGGCGAACGTGATAGTGACCGAGATAGACCCCATAAAGGCGCTGGAAGCTTCCATGGATGGCTGCCGGGTAATGCCCATGGATAAGGCTGCCCGTGAGGGCGACATATTCGTTACCACAACGGGCTGCCGGGACGTAATAACCCGCCGCCACTTCGAGGTGATGAAGGACAACGCATTCCTTTCCAATGCAGGCCACTTCAATGTGGAGGTGAACGGAAAGGAACTGGAAAATATGGCGGTTCGGGTATATAAGCGCCGCAACGATATAATGGGCTATGAGCTTCCGGACGGGCGCACGCTTAACCTCCTCGCAGAGGGCCGCCTTGTGAACCTTGCCTCCGGCAACGGCCACCCGGCAGAGATAATGGACACAAGCTTTGCCATTCAGGCCCTCGCTATGGAGTACATGGCGAAAAACGGAAGGGGTCTCCGCAGGCAGGTATACGAAGTGCCAAGGGAAATAGACGACGAGGTATCCCGTATAAAGCTTAAGGGCTGCGGAATGGAGATAGACAGGCTCACCCCCGAGCAGGAAGCTTACATGAACGGATTTGAGGTATGATGCGGTTTCAG
>CALCEX010000220.1 GCA_937900325.1 uncultured Clostridia bacterium
AGGGCGCCCACGATACGGGCAACGGGCCGATGCGCCCGGCCGAAGCATTTTAGAAAAGAAACGCTCGGCTGCGTGTACAGCCCGCATACTAAAAGGAGGAAAATAACATGGCAAATCAGAAGATTCGTATCAAGCTGAAGGCCTACGAACACAATCTTATCGACCAGAGCGCCAGTAAGATCGTGGAAACGGCCAAGAGGACCGGCGCATGCGTTTCCGGCCCCATCCCCCTTCCTACCGAGAAGGAGATCGTAACCATTCTCCGTTCTCCCCACAAGTATAAGGACAGCCGCGAGCAGTTCGAGATGAGAACCCACAAGCGCCTGATCGACATCCTTCAGCCTTCCGCCAAGACCGTGGACGCGCTGATGAAGCTCGATCTTCCCGCCGGTGTGGACATCGAGATCAAGCTCTAATCCACGGAGGTGTAAGAAAGATGAAGAAAGCTATTTTGGGCACTAAGCTGGGCATGACCCAGATGTTCAGGGAAGACGGCACCATGATCCCCGTGACCGTAGTTCTCGCCGGTCCCTGCCCCGTAGTTCAGAAAAAGAGCGTTGAGCACGATGGTTATGAAGCGGTTCAGGTAGCCTTCAAGCCCATCCGCGAAAAGCTCTGCACCAAGCCTATGCTGGGTCACTTCAAGAAGGCCGGCGTTGAGGCCCACCGCTACACCCGCGAGTTCAAGTTCGATGATACCGCTGCTTATGAAGTAGGACAGGTCATAAAGGCTGACATCTTCGCGAACGGCGACCATGTAGATGTTACCGCCACCAGCAAGGGCAAGGGCTTCGAGGGCAACATCAAGCGTTGGAACCAGGCCCGCGGCCGTAAGACCCACGGCTCCCATTCCTACCGTGTTCCCGGCTCCATGGGCGCCTGCACCTACCCCGGCGAGGTATTCAAGACCAAGCACCTGCCCGGCCATATGGGCAGCGAGCGCGTAACCGTTCAGAACCTCGAAGTTGTGCGCGTCGACGCAGACCGCAACCTGCTCCTCGTCAAGGGTGCTATACCCGGCGCCAAGGGCAGCCTCGTAACCGTCCGCGAGACCGTTAAGTAAAGGAGGAAGCACTAAATGCCTAATGTTGCATTGTACAATATTGCCGGCGAAGAGATCGGCAAGGTGAAGCTCAGCGAAGATATCTTCGGCCACGAAGTAAACGAAGCAGTGCTCCACACCGTAGTAACCGCTTACCTGGCCAACCAGCGTCAGGGCACCCAGTCCGCATTGACCCGCGCAGAGGTCAGCGGCGGCGGCATCAAGCCCTGGAGGCAGAAGGGCACCGGCCGTGCCCGCCAGGGTTCCACCCGTTCTCCCCAGTGGACTCACGGCGGCACCGTGTTCGCTCCCAAGCCAAGGGATTACCGCGTAAGCGTAAACAAGAAGGTAAAGCGCGTCGCCATGAAGAGCGCCCTTTCCAGCAAGGTAAACGATAACGCCATCGTAGTTTTCGACGCCCTTGATATCGCGGCCCCCAAGACCAAGGAGATGGTCAAGGTGCTGGCAAACATCAAGGCCGACAACGCCCTGGTAGTACTGCCCGAGAAGGACGAGATAGTAGAGCGCGCCGCCAGCAATATCCCCAACGTAAAGACTACCCTGGTAGGCACCCTTAATGTCTATGAGATCCTGAAATACAAGACCCTTATCCTTACCAAGGATGCGGTAGCCAAAATCGAGGAGGTGTACGTATAATGAAGTTCGCACACGACATCATCATCAGGCCCGTACTCACCGAGAAGAGCTACGACAATATGGCAAACAAGACCTATGCCTTTATCGTTGACAAGAGGGCTACCAAGACTGAGGTCAAGACCGCTATCGAAGAGATATTCGGCGTACAGGTTGACAGCGTGAACACCGTCAACAACCTTGGCAAGATGAAGAGGCAGGGTATGCATCAGGGACGCCGCCCCGCTACCAAGAAGGCTTACGTGAAGCTGAAGAAGGATTCCAAGGGAATCGAGTTCTTCGACAGCATCGCCCAGTAAGGAGGAACACCAATGGCTATCAGGAAGATTAAACCCACAACCCCCGGCCAGCGCGGCATGACGGTCTCCGCCTACGATGAGATCACCTGCACCACTCCGGAAAGGTCCCTGCTTGAGGATCTGAAGTCCAGCGGCGGCCGCAACAACCATGGCCGTATCACCGTTCGCCATCGCGGCGGCGGCGCAAAGCGCAAGTATCGTGTAATCGACTTCAAGCGCAATAAGGACGGAGTACCCGCAAAGGTAGCTACCATCGAGTACGATCCCAACCGTTCCGCCAATATCGCCCTGCTGCATTACGCAGACGGCGAGAAGCGCTACATCATCGCTCCCCTGGGCCTGAACGTTGGCGACACCGTTATCTCCGGCGAAAACGCTGATATCAAGGTCGGCAACGCGCTCGAGATAAAGAACATCCCTGTGGGCACCATGATCCACTGCGTC
>CALCEX010000221.1 GCA_937900325.1 uncultured Clostridia bacterium
CACCGCCATCCCCACGTATTCAGCACGGCGGAGGCCGACACGCCGGAGCAGGTGCTCAGCAACTGGGAAAAGCTAAAGAAAAAGGAAAAGAACATGGAAAGCTACTACGCCGCCATGGAAGCTGTTCCCAGGGGCTTTCCGGCCCTCATGCGGGCTGCCAAAATACAGAAAAAGGCGGCCACCGCGGGCTTTGACTGGGACAATGCCGATGAGGCGCTGTACAAGCTGCCGGAGGAAGTATGCGAGCTTACCAACGCCATGGCGGAGGGTGATAGCGCCCATATCGACGAGGAGCTGGGCGACGTATTTTTCGCCGCAGTGAACGTGGCGAGGCTTCTCGGGCGCGACCCTGAGCAGCTTCTTAACGCCGCCACCGACAAGTTCATGACCCGCTTCAGGGTCATGGAGGAACTGATAAAAGCCAATTCGCTTTCCCTCGAAGATATGGCCCTCGAGGAAATGGACAGGTACTGGGACAAAGCCAAGGAGAAGTTAAAATAAATTAGAAATTCAGGCGTTTTTTGATTTTTCATCTTGCGTTTGCGGTACAAGCTTAGTATAATTGTAAAAGTCCGCGTTATGCGGCATACTAAAGCCCAAACAATAATTAGGAGGATATAATTAAATGAATAAGACTGAACTCATCGCTGCCGTAGCCAGCAAGTGCTCCATCTCCAAGAAGGAGGCTGAGGCCGTAGTCCTCGCTACCTTTGACAGCATCACCAACGCCCTCGTAAGCGGCGAAAAGGTACAGATCGTTGGTTTCGGCGGCTTTGAAGTACGCGAGCGTCCCGCTCACAAGGGTCACAACCCCATGACCGGCGAGGAGATCGAAATTGCCGCCAGCAAGTCCCCCGCTTTCAAGGCCGGCAAAGCTCTCAAGGAAGCTCTCAACTAAACCTTATCTTGATTAATATAAAAAAAGCAGGCCGTAGCGCCTGTTTTTTATTATTCCGATTTGCGTTAACCCCTTATCATGCATACGCTTCTCGCAGTTATGCACTCCAGCTTTCCCTCCGGGCCGGTATGCTCCGGCGTAGTGGCCTTTACGCTGACTATGCCCGCGTCGCATCCCATGGCGCCGGCTATATTGCGGCGCATATCGCCTATATACGGCGCAAGCTTCGGCTCCTGCGCTATCACCGTGGCATCCACCGAGCATATCTCATATCCTGCCCCACACACCGCCCTCCATGCCCTTTTAAGCAGTATAAGCGAATCAATATCCTTATATTCGGGAGATGAATCCGGGAACATCCCGCCTATATCGCCCATGGCGGCAGCGCCCAGCAGCGCATCTATTACGGCGTGTATCAGCACATCCGCATCTGAATGGCCCATAAGACCCAGCCTGTACGGTATCTCCGCGCCGCCTATGACCAACCTTCTGCCCTCCGTCAGCCGGTGGGTATCCTCGCCGTAGCCTATCCGCTCTATCGCCGTAAGCCTTTGGAACAACTCCATGTCCTCCTCAGTAGTAAGCTTTTGATTTATCAATCCGCCCAATGAGTAATGCACGCTGCCGTATATTCTTTTGTACAGGGCGCAGTCATCCGTTGCCTGAGCTCCGTCGTCCTTTGCCTGCCGGTACGCATCCATTATGCGGTCATACTTAAAGGACTGAGGCGTCTGGGCCAGCATTACGCCGTTTCTTTCTACCAGCACGCCCTCCCGCCACATGGTATCCCGGGCGGGTATTGCCGCAACGCCGCTGCCGAACTCGTCGGCGCACCTTATACTGTCCCGTATTATTTCTTCCGATACAAGGCAGCGCGCCCCGTCGTGTATTAGGGCTATGTCGCAATCGGCAGCCATAAGGGCGTTATATACGGAATCTCCCCTTGTCTCGCCTCCATTGACCATCCTTAGACCATACTGCGCGCAAAGCGCCGCCGCCTCCTGCCTCGTGGCGTCTGACACGGCTATTATGATATCCGTAACGCCCGCACTGAGCAGCGCCTCTGCGGAACGGCGCAGCACGGTCCTGCCGCCCAGGCTTATGATAAGCTTATCCCTGCCCATGCGGCGGGAAGCTCCCGCCGCCAGCAGTATCCCTGTTACCTTCATTCGAGCTCTCCCCGGGTTATCATTTCATACATTTCTGCGGCGGCAGCCTTGGTCGTGAACTCCTGTATGCTGGTGACCCTGACCACGGTATGCTTGCCGCCCATCAGTATATCCAGCATATCGCCCTCCTTAACCTCGCTCGAGGGCTTCGCCACCCTGCCGTTTATCTGTATCCTGCCGAGGGACGCAGCCTCGCTGGCCACTGTCCTGCGCTTTATTATCCTTGAAACTTTAAGATACTTATCCAGACGCATATACGTCCTCCAAATCAGGTTTTTTAAAGCTTACCACATATGCGGCAAAAAAACAAACCGGGCATAAATGCCCGGTTCATGCTTTGCTTATTGTCCCGCTGTGGCAGAGCTGTAAGTGACGCTGCGCACCAGCTCCTCATTAAGGGATACGCTTTCGTCGTTCTTCCAGGTCTCCAGCATCTGGTTCCATTCATCTTCCCGGACGTCGGATAGGAGTATTTCCCTTATCTTGTCCTTTACGCTGTCCAATCCAACTTCGCCTGCGGGCTCATCAGATAGGTAGTAAAGTATATGTACTCCCTCGTCATCCTTTACGGGTTCGGTATACTCGCCCTGCTTTATCTTCGCAAAGGCGTCCTTTACCTCCTCCGACCAATCATAGCTGCCAGAGTACTTTACGCTTATGAGCAGCCCGTTCTTGTTACCCTCGATATCGGGAGAGTATTCCTCTGCGACCTTTGAGAACTCCTCGCCGGCCTGAAGCTTCGCATAGGCTTCCTTTGCCTTTTCCATAGAGGAAGCAAAGTATTCATCCTTTATCTTATCCGCCTCTGCCTTGAGCTTGTTGTATTCGGTCTTTATCTCGCTGAGCCTGCCCGATCCCTCGCCGCCTTCAACGTTCACGGTAAAGGCCAGCTCTCCGTACTCGCTCTTGAGACTCTCCATCTCAGA